>NZ_JBSQAY010000001.1:0-258345 GCF_053851595.1 Mycoplasma sp. 527
ACCAGTACTAATAAATTGATTGGTTTAATAGTGATTCTATAGAAGTTATCTAAAACAAAAAAAGTCGATATTCAGTTTTCAGGGAACAAAAAGCCAGTCTTGGCTTTTTTTATTATACTTTTTACCCTAAACTTGAAGTAATTTTGTAAATTATTTTATAAAACTCAAGCAAAAAACAAAAAAGAATTAAATTTGAAAAAATCAGCATTTTTTTACATTTTTTGTTCGAAAAGTATTTTTATTTAGTTATAAATAAACTAAATAAAATGAGGTAAAAATGATAATAAAAGACCAAAGAGTCAAAATGCCTAAAAAGGTTCAAATTATAAGAAAAGACGATAATAAATATGTATATTATCTCGCAGGAACAAAATATAAAAAAGATAAAAAATATAATATCGATAAGAGAGTTAATATTGGCAAAATAGATCCAAAAAAATGACAACTTAATAATACCAAACGATAAGTATTTTTTAATTTTTCCAGACACAAAAATAACAATCATAGAAGATGATAAAAAATATTATCTGTTGTTTCTATCGGGCAATATTTGGTAATAACTAAAATTTTTAAAGATTTGTATATAGATGAACAATTAAAAAATATTTTTAACACAAAAAGTGAATTAATAAAGGCATTGGCATCTTATTATATTGATGAAGAATCTATGGTTTCGCAATTATTTGAAAAGTGGGCATATAAAAATTTTTCTGGTTTATTTTCAATTTCTTCAAACTCAACGATATCAACGCTTTTGTATAAAGATATAACAACAAAAAAATACTTGAATTTAATTATAGATGATAAAACAATTAAGAACATATTTAGAATATTCGGATGACGCATATTTATCTGTCGATTCAATGAACTTTAATATAAGCTCAAAAAACATGAAACATGCTGAATATGGAAAGCCAAAGGTTGATGAAGGACTTCCTCAAATAAACTTATCATATTGTTTAGATCAAAAGACTGGGTTACCAATTTTTTATGATTTATATCCCAAATCAGTTTTTGATGTAAGTTACTACAAAAAAATGATTGATAAAGTTTTAAATTTGCGTTATAAATCAGTAACTTTAGTATTGGATTGCGGCTATTTTTCAAAAGATAATATTGAAAATTTCTGAAAACATTAACTTTATAATTATGGCAGAAACTTATAACAAAAGATTAAGTAGTTTATTAAATAAAAACAAGGATAAAATATATAAAAATGCTGAAAATTTAATTTTTGAACATAAAGTTTTTGCTTGAAAAACATACGAGCAAGCTTTTACAAATTCAACATCCAAGTATTTTATTTATATGTTTTATAATGAACAAAAAGCATCATTAGAAGTTGAAAAATATAATACGGTTTTAAATATATTATCAAAACAACTTGAAAATATTGAATACTTAAATGAAGATATTTATAGAACATATGGAAATTATTTTGATTTTAAAGTGGATGAAGAAAGCAAAATAATTTCTTATGAAATAAATAAGAAAAATTATCAAGACGTGCTTGATAATTCTGGTTATTTTTGTCTAATAAATTTAGATTTGTGTGATTGCTATTTTCAAATCTCTTACTCAAAAAGTAAGCAGGAGATAAATTTGCGCAAAATTTACTATATTACTAGTTTAAACACGATTTTATTTATGTGCTTTTGATATTTCCTACTTGTATTTGATATCCTCTCATTTTTCTAAATTAAAGTCCTGAAGAAAATTAATTAATAAATCTCCGGCAGCAATTAAGTCTGAAATTGCACAAACACCTATAGGGCTATGTAAATATCTTTGTGGTAAAGAAATGGTTAGAGTCGCTGCACCACCATGAGCAAATTGAAGTTCATGAGCATCTGTTCCTCCTCCCATTGCAACAAATTTATATGTAGGTATGTTATATTTTTTTGATATGTTTTGAAATTCTTTAACTAATTTTGGGTCCATCATTGTACCACGATCCTTTATTCTTAGAGCAGCACCCTTGTATAATAAAGTATTTCCTGGGATTGTGTTAGGAGTGTCATGTGATGCGCATGTATCAAGAGCAATTGCTATGTTTGGCTTAATTAATGAAACACTAGTTCTAGCCCCTCTTGTTCCTACCTCTTCTTGCACTGTGCCAACTAAGTAGAGATCAACATCAAGATCTTTATCGTTGATGGCATTAGCAACGTATTCTAGAACAGTTATACCAGCTCTATTATCCATTGCTTTTCCGCCCAATAAATTAGGATCATTAAATAGTATAGTTTCACCTGACATGTATACTAAGTCACCTACGCCAACTCCTTGTTCTTTGGCATCTTCATCTGATTTAAAACCAAAATCAGCATAAATTTCATTATTAGAAATTGCTTTTGAAATTTCATTTTCTTGCATAATGTGTATGCTTGTGTGGCCAAAAACGCCATTAAAGGTTTTGCCTTCCTCTGTTACTAATTTTGCTTTTGTTCCAATTACTGTTGATGGTCAAATACCTCCAACAGGAGATAAATAGAGTTGTCCCTTTTTATCTATGTTTCTAACTAGAAACCCTACTTCATCCATATGTGCAGCAATCATAACTTTTGGCGCACTAGGATTTTTTGATTTCTTTCTAAATATAACTGATCCAAGGTTATCTCTACTAATCTCAAATTTTTTATTTCCTAGTGATTTTTTCAACTCATTAACCACAGGCTCTTCATAACGCGACATAGCCTCAATTTCCATGTATTTAATTAATCTTTGTTTGAATAACTCATTTTTATCCATAAATTTATAAACCTCTTTAAATATAAAAATAATATATAAATTTTATCAAAATAACTAAGTTTTAATAATCGATATGTGACCCTTCAATTTTGTATAGTTTATCTTTATGTTTTGATAAAAAAACACTAGCAAGCGTTGCTAGTGTTAAATTATTGTTTTTTAAATTCAATATAGCTTTGTTGTTTTGAATGGTTTGTAAAAGTAATTGAAAAATCACCTTTTACCTTATTATTAAATTTATAAGCAACATAAAGAACTAATTTATTTATTCCATTCCTTTTTTCAATCTTTCCAAGAAATTCAACTGTTGTGAAGCCACTTGGGCTTGTGTAATCAATTATTCCACCTTTCTTTTTTAAGAAAACATTGTGAATTTTCTTGTCAAATAATCAACCAAATAGTGCATCGTCAACTATTTTGCTAGTTAATTCTTTTGGTTTTGAATTATTATTTTGAAGGGCGTCAATAATTTGTTGTTCTGTGTATTTTTGCTTGAGACCTTTATTGTCATCTATACCAATCAGAAAAATACTTTTTGTTGCTTCAACTTTAAGTTGATATGCCTCTTTGATTTGATTTGTGAAGTTTTTCATTTTTTCAACGTAGCCATTAGTTTTAGAGTAAAAATTATGGTTTGGTTCCTTCAATCATTCACTAAATTCATTTCTTTTTCTTAATATATCTAATGCGTTATTACGATATTCTATAAGTTTTTGCTTATTGTACTTAATATTTTTTAGTTGTAATTCATTTAATTTTTTGTTTCCTTCAATGCTAAATGTATTTCCAAAATCTTCAAAAGGTTTATACATGTTTGCTAGCATTATTTCGGTTTCGACATATTTTTTTACTGTACTAATATATTCCAACACTTGACCAACGGTTGTGCTATCATTTATTAATTTTTCAAAATAGTTTTGAATTTCAGTAGTTGTTGCAGATACTTCTTTTCCAAAAATTTTATTATTATATACAGGATTTATTTTTTGTGTTTCAGTACTAATTAAATTTCTAAATTCTTTTTTAATTTCATCAACCAATTTTTTTTTTGTTAGGTGATTTTAGTTTAGATAACGGAACCAAATTATCATTCATATCATAGATGATATTTAATTCCCCCCTTAGAGATTCAATAAGTTTAGTTGCTAATGCAGCAGGACTACTCAATCCTTCTTCATCATCAGAAATTCAAGGTTCATTATGCTCTGGTTCGTTTGGAGAGACTTCATCAGCGCCTTCATCTCACTCTCAAGGACTATTATGATTTGGTTCATGGTTTTCTCATGGTTCGCTTGATTCAGGTTCATTTGAAGGGAATATATCTAACTCATTTTCGATATAGTCATCTTCTAGTGGAAAATCAAAAGCATGTTGTTTTCCGTCATCTTTGGATTTATCATAGTATTTATATCATTGTTTGTAGTATAAATTATCAATTGTTTTTTTGATTAATTCATTAGTTGGGTCACTAAAATCAATTTCAAATTTTGGTCCTTTAAAACCATTCAAAATATTTGAGCTAGTGTCTTGATCCTTTGGAAGATCAGGGATAAGATCTTTTGGTAATAAATTTCCAATCAATAAATTTTTAATATGTTTATTTTTATGTCTAATATCATTTAGAGTATCCTTTGGTAGAATACTTTTAATAGTTTCATAAACTGATTGTAAATCATTTTTTTGTTCTTTAACTTTAGGTTTTTTCTTAGGAGTATCAGATATTTTATCAGGGCTAGGTTTTGGGTTTGGTATATTATGTGTTTTTGTATTTACACATGAAAATGCAACCGCTGCGGTTGCTATTGTTGGTAAAAGACCTAAGAAAAATCAACTTATTTTTCGCATATTTTCTCCTTAGTATTAGGTTTTATTAATAAAAATATTATATTACATTATCACTATTTTCCTAGGTAAATAGGGTTAATAGTAACTAAAAAAGCAATTAGTAATAATATAAAGCTTTTTTGCTTACATTAAATTGATAACAATGCATGGTTGTTGCAAAAAGCATAAACTTAATTAGCATAGGTTTTTTAGTTTAAATTATTTAATTTTTAAATTACTTCCAAAAATAAAAGATGGATAATTGATTATGTTTACTTTTGTGTTTTTTTTGTATTTGTGCTCAGTTTAAATGTCTTGAAAAACAACTAAATATATTTTTGTCTATTTAGCAATCCTAGCTTGCTTAATTGTATCAAAATATGCCTTTGAGCTAAAATAATGTACAAAATTATACTAATTTTTGTTTTGTTATTCTAGCAAATTAATTATTAACTAAACTTATTCAAACCTTGCTAAATTAGATAAACCAATGAAACAAATAAGAAATTATTTATAGACTAAAAATTAATAATTTAGCAAGTTTTAGAAATTCATATAGGAAAAAAGAAAAAATAAGAATCTAAAGGCAATGTTAAACCTTGTTATAGTGAATTAAATAAATATTTCCTGTGGATGGTCTTTAAGTAAATCGCGAAGACCGATAAACATGATAGAAATTAATCAATTAAGAAAATGATTATTTTAAAAACCTTAATGACGAAGAAAGAATTAAATTATAAAAAAATATTATGTTATCAATTGTGTCTTAATATATGGTTTTTAAATATCTATCTTTATTTTTTCTTCTTAATTTTAATTGAAATTGAAGTAATAGGTTTAGATATAGTTTATTCTCAAACCAGTTTAAATTATCTTTTTTAACCAAAAACAAAAAAAAAAAAAAAATAAATTATAATTATGACTTGCGCCAATTCTTCTAGACATAATTAAAAAATGTTTGGGAATAGCCTGAATTCATAAAATTTTAAGGAGCAAAATGAAAAAAAGCAAATTACTTTTTCTAGGATTTTTACCTGTTTTGGCAACACCGGTTATAGCTCTATCATGTGCAAATCCTGCTAAGCCAGAAAAACCAGAAAAACCAGCTGAACCAAAGAAACCAGAAAACCCAGAACCAAAGAAACCAGAAACTCCAAATAAAGATAAAAATCAACAGTTTGGCGATAATATTAAAATTGTTTATGAAGATTTAAAGAAACATCATTCAAAAGAAGTTCTTACAGACTTAATAAAACAAAATAAACCAATTAAAGATCTATTAATTAAGAATGCTATTAAACTAGACTCAGTTGATTCAATCAATACTAACAATAATCTTATAAATAATATAAAAAATGAAGCACCAAAAATTGAAATTGATTTTGGTGATCCAACTAATGAAGAAATTAAGAATGTAATTGATAATTTTTATTACAAGAATTTATATAAACATTATGATAGATCAAAAGAAGGAAAACAAGGGTTTGATTTTCCTCTTGATGAAGGAGGAACCTTTGATTTTGATGTGTATCCGCTAGATCTGCCAGAGGAAAATATTCCATGAGAATTTTATGAACCGGACCATAATCAACCATGGGATGAAGATGATGAACCATCTAAGCCAAAAGTTTTACAAACAACACAAGATGCAAGTAAATTGGCCGATTATTTTGCAAATCTACTTAGCGGTAGTTTAGGAAACTATGGTATCCAAAGTGATAAAGATGGCTTTACATTTCAAATAAATTAAATTTTATAATAATTAATTTTTTATTCTAAACCAGACATAAGTCTGGTTTTTATTATCAATAGGGTTAAAAATTAATATTAAAATGCGAATAAAACTTATTAAGCATGGCTAAAAAATGCCGTTTTTAAGCTAAAATACCTTGTTGAAGTTAAGAACAAAAAATGCGATGCATATTCAAAAGCCTAGATATTTTGTGAATAAAAATTGAAAATTATATACAAAAAGCCCCATTGTTCAAATAGAACAAGAGGAGAATAATAAAAAAAGAAAATTACTTTTCAGAACTTTAGCCAACATTAATAGTAGTAATTTGCAGCCCTTACTTATAAAACAAACCAAACCACTAAAAATCTAACATCTATAAATTCTAAAACTAGTGAACAAAAATGATTTACAATCAGTTTATGAAACTATTAAAAATATTCTGCCAAAGGATACTCTAAATGATATTAGACATAAAAATAAACATATTAAAAATTGATTGGTTGGAAATTCATTACCAAAAATATAATCTTAGATACTCCACAAAAAAAGGTGTCGGATGAGAAAATGAACTAGATAATTTTATTTTTTAGTAAGTAAGGATACTTTGTAAGGAAAAACTATAAAAAATGCTTATAAATTGAATAAATTATGATTAAAAAATTCAGCAAGCGTTGAAAAAAAGTAAATTTATATAAAAATCTGTGTCTAAATATAGGATACGATTTTTAGTTTCTTATTTATAAAAAAAATTAGAACTGTTTGCAAATATATAATAAGCAGCTTATTATAATTGTGAGCTCGTTTCAGTTCAGTATGATCAAAAAAAATAAGGAATTTACTGATAGAATAGCAATGGAATGTAACATTAATTTGTTGAATAACTATGAGGCGTTGCCTTCCTCAAATAGCCAAATTGATTTTCCTTGATTGGCAAATAATATTAATCCAAACAATATTCAAGAAAGCATTAATGCCGCAAATGAATTTATTAACTTCTTAATTGAATCAGAAAGAAAACGGCTAGTTTCTGAAGGAAAAATCGCAGAAGAAATAATTGAAATTCTTAATAATCAAAAGAATGAAGTTTTGCGTGAATTTAAACTAAAATTAAAGGGTTTTGATTCCACAACAAAAAGAATAGATTAAATTAATTTGTTCAAAAAAATAGCTGTTTTGCCATTTTTTATTCCTTAAGTTTAATGATTGAATAATTAATTAAATAAAACAAATCTATGTTAGTGATATTTTCGCAATAAATATGTTTTCATTAGATCAAAGACGTAAATTAGAATAATGCTAAGTAGTAAAAAGTGCCTTCATAAATGCCTTGGCTTTGTCTAAAATTTTGGTCATAATTAGAGCATTAATCGCGAAATTTTGCCAAAACAAAAAAAAAAAAAAAATACTATAAAATATGCTTTATAAACTCGATTAAACATTAAGGAGAAAAATGAAAAAAAGCAAATTACTTTTTATAGGATTTTTACCTGCTTTGGCAACACCAGTTATAGCTCTATCATGTGCAAATCCTGCTAAACCAGAAAAACCAGAAAAACCAGCTGAACCAAAGAAACCAGAAAAACCAGCTGAACCAAAGAAACCAGAAACTCCAAATGAAGATAAAAATCAACAGTTTGGCGATAATATTAAAATTGTTTATGAAGATTTAAAGAAACATCATTCAAAAAAAGTCCTTACAGATTTAATAAAACAAAATAAACCAATTAAAGATCTATTAATTAAAAATGCTATTAAACTAGACTCAGTTGATTCAATCAATACTAACAATAATCTTATAAATAATATAAAAAATGAAGCTCCAAAAATTGAAATTGATTACAACGATCCTTCTAATGATGAAATTAAAAGAATTATTGACACATTTTTTAATAGATACTTGTATAACAAATACGATAAGGCGAAAGAAGGAAAAGGACAAAGATTTGGATTTTCAATAGATAATTCACACAATAATAAGGATATAACTATCCATAATGATAATTTATACGATACTGAAGTGCCGAAAGATGAGCCTGAGTTAAATGTTCCGTGAGATGAGGATGATGAACCTAGTCAAATGCAAACTAAACCAAAAACAGAATCTAAACAAAAACAAGAACAAAAAAGTGAATCAACATCCTCTAAAAAAGAAACCATCATAAATGAAGATACAAAATGAGGTGATCTTTACAATTTATTTTCAGGCGGAATTCAAGGTCACGCACCTATCATTGATATAATTGATATCCCTGGCGGAAAGAAATAATAAAAAATCTGGATTAAATCCAGATTTTATTTATTATATTTTCAACAATTAATGATGTAGTAATTTACAGCTTTTTGGAGTACTTCCCGGTTTGAGTCATGAGTAATGCGATTCACCATAGCTTCTTCAATTCCAACTCACTCAACTATTTCTATTTCTCCCGGCTTATTTTTTATATCAAAATTTTTTGGTTTTGCTAAAAAAAATATAACATCTTTAGTTGTGTTTTTGAATGGAGAATATGTTGTTTTTTCTTTGAAGCCATCAATGATTTCAATATCAACATTTGTTTCTTCTTTAACTTCTCTTAGTGTTGTTTCGATCTCCGTCTCATTTTTTTCCATATGTCCCTTAGGAAATGTCCAATGGCCGGCTGTTTGTTGAACAAGCAAAACATATAATTTAGATTCAATATTATTTAACACTACTGCGCCGCATGATTTAACGTATTTCATTTAAGATGCCACCTCTTTTTTTAATTGTAATATTTATTCCCAATATTGTAATTATATTTAAAATTAGAAGAGAATCAAAAATTAACTTGATTATTTTTAAATTCATGAATAAATTAATATTCTTTTCTTTACTATGTAGATTTTTTTGTAAGTAAGCATTTATTATAGCCTGGTGAGTCCCGTTGATTAGAAATATTAGTAGAAAAAAAATTAAAATAAAAGCAATTAAAGCAATAACTAGACCGAAAACGGTTTTTAATAATTTATTATGATTAAGATTTTTTCTTTCCTTAAATATTGGCATATAGCTAAGGCTAGTTAACAACATAATAATATTTGTTAGTGTAATTATAGCTAATATTCCAATTAATAAATTTTTATTGATGTCTTTTTTTAATAATGCTGAAGCAATTATTTGTATAACGGATGCCAATAGAGCTACTATTACTAATACAAAGAATGTGTAGAAATTGCGCTTAATTTGTGACTTGATTAGGTTATCAATTTTATTCATATTTATTATTATATATATTAAAATAAATACTTTTTACTATTAGTTAGAACTTAGTAAATGTTTTTTAATTTCAATAATAATAGTTTGTTTTATGTTAACATGATTTTTTTAAAAAAAGAAGTTTTGATAATTTTTGCTTATATAATTTAATACAATAATAGCATAGAATACCTTTGCTTTTTTGATAGACCTTTAACTAAAGGTTATTGTGTTTTTTAAATTTAAAACATTGGTATAAAATATATTATTTATGTTTAGGGAGAGTTCTGTGATCACAAAAAAATATTTAGCTCTATATCGTCAATATCGTCCAAAGACATTTGAGGAAATTTGTGGACAACAACACATAGTAGAGACACTAAAAAATATTATTCATGAAAACAAAATTGGCCATGCCTATCTATTTTGTGGTCCGCATGGTAATGGTAAAACTTCGACAGCAAAGATTTTTGCAAATGCTATTAATTGTATCCACCGTAGCTCAGAAAGTCCATGTTTAGAATGTATTAAATCGATTGATAATAATATTGATATTATTGAAATCGATGCTGCTTCAAATACCGGAATTGAAGATATTCGAGAACTTAAAGAGAAAATCAAACATTTGCCTACGAATGGTAAATATAAAATTTATATTATTGATGAAGTCCATATGTTATCAAAAGCAGCTTTTAATGCTCTTCTAAAAACTCTCGAGGAACCGCCAAAACATGCTATATTTATTTTAGCAACTACTGATCCTCGGAAGATCCCGCTAACAATATTAAGTCGTGTTCAAAGGTTTAACTTTAAAAAGATTGATAAAAAAGTATTATTTAATCAGCTTGTTAATATCTTTAAGAGAGAAAATATAGTAGCAAAGGATGATGCCATTAAGTTAATTGTTGATTTGGGCAATGGCAGTTTTAGAGACACGTTAAGTATTGCTGATCAAGTTGCTATTTATTGTGCAAATGAAGAAATAACTAAAGAAGCAATAGAAAGGCTCTTTGGAATAGTAGATTTTCAAAATATCTGATACTTAATAAAATGTATATGTGCCAACGAGCATAAGCCCTTAATTGACAAGTTTAATTATTTGGTTGAAAATGGCGCTAGCATTGAAAAAATTGTTCTACAAATATTTAAGGCATTTAAAGACTATATAATTATGAAAAAAACTCATGACGAATCATTATTAGAGATTGCTAATAAACAGCAACTTAGTGAACTTGATATTGATGATGAAGCTTTATTTAAATATATAGAATTAATTCAAAGCGCAATAAGAGATTCAAAAAATTCTGATATTCCCAAAGAACTTATTGATCTTTATTTATTAAAGATGTCTTCTTATAAGAAAAATAATTTAAATGATGGGATTATCAAAAAAAATATTGAAGATAATAATTTTTTATTTAATAATAAAGAAAAAGTTCATCAAGATAATTTGAATAATGATTTCCAACTGGTTGATGACGAAATTGCTAATAATGATAATCATAAACAATTTAATTCAATTTTTGATCTTAAAAGCATTTCTAACCAATTTGGAGCTCCTAATGAAATTAGCACACAATCAATCAAAAAAGAGCTCAAAGATGTTGGAATTGAAGAAATAAATGTTGATCAGTTGCTTGAAAAAACATCAGAAATTCTTATTGTAGAAACGGCCAAGGAATATGAGAATTCAGATTTATTAAATGATATTATTAGTGCTGAGTATAATGATCTTGCCCCTTCTAAGACTGTCGAAATCCTTAAGGCAGAGTTAGACCAAGATGAGGTTAATTCGCTTGTTTTTATTTACCAATACGTGCGAATGAAGATTTATAATTACGATTCCAAGGCTAAGACAGATATTGATACTATGTATTACAATATGATTGAAAGAAGAATTAAGAAGGAACTTGGATATTTGATTCCTTTGTTGTCAGATTTTAAAATATTTTATAGTATTGATGACCTCATTGTTTTAAAAAGTGAAGACATTGCAAGGGTTCATCAACTAAATTTAAAAAGAACTAGTCCTGATTTTATTGAGGCTGTTAATAGCATTTTTGGTAGATACACAAATGTTGTTGCAATAACGCGTAACCAGCTTGATAATGCTATAAAATATTGTAAAGAAAATTGAGCAAGCAAAAAAGGTGAAGAAATTAAAATTATTAATTTGCCAAATTTAGATAAGTATAAAAATAAACAAAATCCCAATGTAGAATTTGCTAAGAAATTATTTGGCGATATTGTGAAGACATAAGGAAATTAAAAAAAAGTAAGGAGAATTATTATGAACATTAATGAAATGTTAAAGAATGCAAAGAGAATTCAAGGAGAAATGGAAAAGGATGAGCAAGCTGTTGCTCAACAAAAGTTTGTTGTTGAAAAGCAAGGAATCAAGGTTACAATGAGTGGCCAAAGAAAAATTACAGAGATTATTATAAATGAAGCATTAATAGATCCTGAGGATCCTGAATTAATACAGGATTTAGTTATGCTTGCAGTTAATGAGGCTCTTGAAAAAATTGAAGCTGCATATGATGAAATTGGGGCAAAGTATTCAAATAGCGGGTTACCATTTTAATGAATTTACAACTTAGAGATAAAATCGTTGAAGCTCTAAAGATGATACCTGGTATTTCAAAAAAGCAGGCAGGCAAAATTGTGACTTATTTTCTTGAGGTTAATCCAGAATACACAAGTACATTGTTTTTGGATATTATAGACTTACAAAAGCAAACCAAGAAGTGTACACAATGCTTAGCATATACTACTAAGGATATTTGTGATATTTGTTTAGATAAAAAAAGAGGTAAAAAACTTTTTGTAGTCCAAGATAACAATGATATTGAAAAAATTGAGCAGTTGGACATTGAAAAAGGCAAATATTTTGTTTTTAATGAATATATCAATACTAAACAAATTAGTAATGAAACAACTAAAAAAATCAACCATTTATTAAGTGTAGCATCAAAAAATGATGAAATTATTTTAGCTTTAAATACTGATATAAATGGCCAAATAACAATGAAATTTCTTGAGAAAAAGATACGAGATGAATTAAAAAATAAGGATCTGTATCAGCTATCTGTTGGTATTCCTTTCGGAATGTCAATCGATGCCGCCGATCCGATTTCGTTAAAACAGTCAATATTAAACAAGAAAAAGGTGTAGGAGTATTTATGGGTCGAACAGGTAAATTTATTGCTTTTGAAGGAATGGACGGATCTGGAAAAACAACTATTATTCAAATGCTAAAGAATGATCTTATTAAGGATGGATTAATTGATAATTTTGTATTTACTAGGGAACCAGGATCTGCTTTTTCAAAAGAGGCTGAACACATTCGACAATTAATTCTTGATAATGAAAATTCATTTAGCTCGATGGTTGATGCTTTGCTTTTTGCGACAAGTAGACGCCTAAATCTTGAAAAAGGTATATGGCCTGCCTTGCAGGAAGAAAAACATGTAATTACAGATCGTTATACAACATCATCATATGTTTATCAAGGAGTTTTAGGTGAGGCTGGCTTGGAAAAAGTAGAAATAATTAACCAAATAGCAACAAATAAAACTGAACCTGATTTAATAATATTTTTTGATCTTGAACCCTCTATATCAGTTGAAAGAATTACTAAGATGCGTGAAGGAATGGATAGATTCGAGACTTCTGATGTATCATATTATTTTTCTTTGCGAGAGGCTTATAATAAGGTTATTGCAAAAAACCGCTCTAGATACCGTGTTATTGATGCAAATTGTTCTATTATTGATTTATATGAGAAAGTTTTAGAAATTCTTAAAAAAGAAAATATTTTATAATGATTGATTTTGTTTTTAAAAAAATAATTGATAACTCTCTCTTAGAGCAAAAATTAGGGCAAGTTTATTTATTTTCATCAAAAAATATTAAAAGTTTTGATGAATATTTTTTATATTTTATTAATAATGTTAATGGTGAATGTTTTGAAAAAATTAGCGACATTAAACTAGGTGATATTTACTTTTATGTGGATGGAAGAAAAAATACAATTGGCAAAGAAAATATTCTTGATGTTATGAATGAAACAACTGAAACATCGTTGTTATCTAAAAATAAGAAAAAAATACTAATAATTGACACTGTTGAAAATGGTACACAGCAATCACTTAATAGTCTCTTAAAGTTTTTAGAAAATCCACCCCAAAACACCATTGTTTTAATGTCTTGTAATTATATTTCTCAGGTTATAAGTACAATTAAATCACGTGCATTCATTATTGAATTAAATAATACCTTAAATACAAGAGATATTAATGAATTTAAGCCATTTAAGAATTTTTTTGTTCATACAAATAGTGAATATAATGAAGACATTATTCCTATTTTTACAGAATTAAGCAAGTCAATAGTTAATTCGAATAAAGAGCCACAAAAATTATTAGTTAAAATTATTAGTCATTTTAATTATGATAATAAGGAAGTAATCATAAATTTTATGATCATGGCATTTATGGATATATATAAAGTAAAAAAAGGATTTAATGATTTACTAATCTTGAATGATTATAAAATACAACCAACATCATTTGATTATGTTCCTATTTATAAAATATTATGTGTTCTTCAAGAAACTAAAGTAAATCTAAAAAATGCAGCAAACTTTAATCTACAAAAGGCTATTTTATTGTTGAAATTAGAGGAGTTCTATGGAGTTTAAAATTTATATCGTTGGAACCCCCATTGGAAACTTAGAAGATATAACTTTACGCGCTATTAGAATTCTAAATGAAGTCGAAATTATCTTGTGTGAAGATATAAGAGTAAGTAAGAAGTTATTAAATAATTTTAAAATAACAGGCAAAAAATTGATTTCTTATCATAAGTTTAATGAGAAAGAATTGGCCCCCCGTGTTATTTCCTATATATTATCTGGAAAAAAAGTTGCTTTAATTTCTGATGCTGGTATGCCTTGCATTTCTGATCCTGGTTTTAATTTAATTAGTGAAGCGAATAAAAATGGAATTTTTGTTGATGTTATAGGGGGAGTTACTGCCTTTACTCATGCATTTATAAAATCTAACTTTGGATCTACATTTAACTTTATTGGTTTTTTGAAAGATAAAAGTGGCGAGAGAATTAATCAGTTAAAAAAAATTAATGAGGGTGTTTATGTGGCGTATATATCGCCATATAAGCTAATAAGTACATTAAAAGATTTCGATGAAGTTTTTTCTAAAAAAGTTGATATTTACTTATGCAAAGAGTTAACCAAACTTTTTGAAAAAGATTATCGCGGGACTCCAAATGAAATTATTAAATTATTAGAAAATGAGCCAATTAAGGGCGAATATGTAATTGTCTTTAATATTAAAAAAGAAAAGCATATTAAGATTAATAAATATGCAAAAAAATAAAAACCGGAATTTTCCGGTTTTTAAAAAATTATTTATTAAGAATTAATTCTTTGATTTAGCAATAAATGCATCTAAACGGCTAGCTTTTCTTGCACCATTATTTTGGTGTAAAACACCCTTTGAAACAGCTTTATCAATTTCATGGTGTGCTTTAGCAACTAATTCAGCTGCTTTTTCATCTTGTGATGTTGCTGCTAATTTAGCTTTTTTGATAGCAGTCTTTACAGTTGATTTAATAGCTGAGTTACGTGCGTTAGCTTTTTCGTTAGATAATATTGCTTTTTGTTTTGATTTAATGTTTGCCATTTTTTTGCCTTTCTTGCTAAAAAAAATAATTAGCATACTAATTTTACATAAAAACGCAATATTTTTTTGTATTTAGTTACTATTTTTGTTTTTTGTTACTTTTTTTAATAATTACACATTATTTATTTTAATTTATTAAAATATTTTTATATGAAAAGCCCTAATATGACTGTTTATAGAATAATAAATAAAGAAAAATATTTAATAAAACTTTATTATACTTACGATAATTCCTTTTTGCTATTGCAAGAAAATAATTATTATGTTTTGCAAGGTTCAATTATAAAATTATGTTCTAAGGAATGTTGAAGATTTGTGGATGAAACAATATTAAAAATAACTCAAAAAATTAATATTGATAATCAATATTTTCTTGGTGTTGATTATAATAAGAAAACATTTTATTACTTAGGCAAAAAAGTTAATTTTAAAATAAGAGAAAATCTTATCATTTTTGATGATGAAAAATTTGAGTCAATAAAAATCTCTAAAAAAATAACTCCTTTATTAGCTGAAACTTATGTAAATGATCAATTGAATAAAAAACTAATTGTCGTATTTAAATTTTATGCTGATGAAGCATATAAAAAAATTGTTGGTGAAGAATACAATCTAAAATTTATTGTTATGAAAAAAAATACTTCATGAGCTTCAATAAATATAAGGACGCATAGGATAAGCATATGCAATAAATTAATTCATTTTAGTGAAGAAATAATAAGATATGTTGCCTATCATGAGGTCTGCCATATAATTCATCCAAATCACTCAAAAGCATTTCGGGATTTGTTAGAATCATTTATCCCCAATTTTCGTGAACTTGATAAAAAACAAAAAAGACACATTTTAGTCTAAGGAGAAATTTATAAATGGAAAAACAAGCTGTGGTGTTGTTGATTGTTATTTACACAATGTTAGCAATAATATTAATCATTGACTTAATTTTTATTATAAGACATTTCAAAAACAAAAAAAGAAGTGAAATGCAAAATGAAGAAAGTGAAATTAATAAAGTTGATCTAAACACCGAAATTAAGAAAATAAGTAGGTTTATACCTAACACGAAATATATAAAGGAAGGTAAATATAGACCTGAAAAATTTGACTCCTTTATTAGTGATCCCCTAATCATAAATAGCTATGGTCTTTTTGTTATTAAAAATATAAAAGATAATGCTATGCTAGTTGAAGGTGATTATAATAATCGTGAATGGTTTTTGACTACGCCCAAAGCCCAATATTGTATTAATAACTTATTTTGGGATTTGAATAAAAATATTGATAATTTACTTCCTTTACTTCCTAATAATCTTCCAGTGATTGGCATTTTAATATTTGAAGATATCGATAAAATTGATATTAATAATTATCCAGGATATTTAGGCTTCTCTAAACTCAAAGATTTATCAAGTTTTATGAATGATGCAAAGCGCCAATTAAAGCCTATAATAACTCCTGAAAATGTTGAAAAAATTGTTGAATTATTAAATAATAAACGTCTTGAATTTTAGTTTGATGTTCTTATAAGAAGTATTGCTAAAACATTGCTTGTTTATTGAAAATGATTGCTTTTTTAGTATTTAGTATCTTAAAAAAATAAAAATTGTTTATATAAATGAATTAAATTATTTTTTTTGTCTATAATTAAAGCATAATATTATATAAAATATAAAACAATAGAAAGGAAATAATGACCAAAAGTAAACTAGAAAGATATTACATTTCTGAAAAGATTGGTGATGATAAAAAAGTGTCATTTAATTTCAAAAAAGCAAATCAAAAAATTTCAGGTAATTTTACTGAATTTGTTGATGCTGTTTCAGAATTTATTAGAGTTAGTGAAAAATCAAAAAATGATACTCGTGTGTGATTTCATCAAGACGGGGCCTACCGTGGAAGTGTTGATATAAAGAAAGCTCGTAACATAATTGAAAAAATATTAGAAGTTAAAGTTGAAAATGAAAAGGCTATTGAATATATTGAAAAGGAGGATTTGGTGGATAAACCAATGCCAGTTAAAAAGATGAAAACTACCCCTATGATCGATTTAGAAGCAGAAGCATCACAAACAACTTTTTATGTTGAAAATATTGAAACAAGAAAGGCTTCACAAGTTTCGGCTCTTGATGTTAAATCATTTTCAAAATACATAACAATTATTGAAAAGGTTAAACAGTTAGGCAATACATTAGTTGTTTCATTTCATTTAGAAAACGAAGGCAATTCATCAATGACTCATGAATACATTATTACAGGTTTTGCTGAAGAAGCAATGAGCTCATGTTCATCATGCAAAGCAATGCCTCACAATAAAAAACTTGGTTTATGACGTGAAAAAAGAGCTTTCCTTGCTTTATTCACAATATTAACATTATTAATTATTGTTAACATTATTTTAATTGTATTACGTGTAAAGGCTATAATCTAAATTAGATATATAAAAAGTAAAAATTTTTAAAAAAGTTAGGGATACCTAACTTTTTAAATTATTTTAATTCGCGTTTCAGCATTGATAATTTGGTTATAAATTCTTCTTTTGAATATATTTCGGTTTTTTCGCTGCCATATTCTCTTACAGCTAATTTGTTATTTTCAACCTCTTGGCGTCCGATAATAACTATAAATTTAGATTTTTGAATTTGTGCATCGCGAATTTTTTTATTTATTCTTTCGTTTCTTAAGTCAACATTAACATTAAAATCTAAATCCAAAAATTCCTCAAATAGAGATTGACAATAATCATTTAAATCACTTACAATTGGCATTATTGTAACTTGTCTTGGACTTAATCAAAACGGTAGAATACCTTTGGTTTGTTCCAATAATGTAGCGATAAATCTTTCATAAGTTCCAATTAAGCCACGATGAATTAAAACAGGTGTTTCAAATTCTTCATTATCATTAACAAACTTCATGTTAAATCTATGAGGGAGCAAGAAATCAAGTTGAAGTGTTGACATTGTTATTATTCTATTTAACGCAGTTCTAACTTGAAAATCGACCTTTGGACCATAAAAAGCTGCTTCACCTATAAATTCCTTGTATTCAATGTTTAATTCCCTTAATACTTCACGAAGGTCATTTTCGGCTTTGTTTCACATTTGATCATCCTTAAAGAATTTTTCTTCATCATTTGGGTCCCTTAAAGAAAGCGAAACATGGTCTATTTCAATTTTAAAATCTTTGAGTGCCTGTAGAATCATTTTATAAAGGTGTTTAAATTCAGATTTAATTTGGTCTGGTCTAACAAAAATATGTCCTTCGGTTAAATCCATAGATCTAACTCTTTCTAATCCAGAAAGGGCACCTGATTTTTCATAGCGGTACAACCTAGATTGTTCAGAATATCGTATAGGTAAATCACGATATGAACGTCTTGTTGAATTAAATAAGATTATATGATGCGGACAAGTCATAGGGCGTGCCACAAGAGTTTCATTATCCATCAATATAGGGCTAAACATAACGTCTTGATAATGTGATCAGTGGCCACTTATTTCATATAATTTTTTTTCTCCAAAGTGAGGAGTTAAAACCTCGGTGAAACCAAATTTTTTATCTAACTTTAAAACATATCTTTGGATTGAATTGTGAATTTTCATTCCATCTTCGAGTCAAATTGGGAAACCTTGGCCCGACAGTTGGCTAAACATAAAAAGGTTTAGATCCTTGCCTATTTTGCGGTGGTCTCTTTCCCTTCTTTCTTTTAGAATTTCTATGTAATCATCAAGTTCTTGTTTAGTTTCTCACGAAGTACCATAGATTCTTGTTAGCATTTTGTTATTAGAATCACCCTTTCAATAGGCCCCTGCAATTGATAACAATTTAAAATGTTTAATTTCTTTAGTATTTTCGATATGCCCACCAGCACAAAGATCTGTGAATAAAATTTCATTAGTTTTTGGGTGTTTGAATTGAAAGAAGGTTATTTCTTTTTTTTCATTTACGAATTTATCATATAATTCTTGTTTGTAGGGTTGATTCTCAAAAGAGAAAAAGTCTTTTTCGACTTTTTTCATTTCATAACCTTGTTCAGCTAGTTTTTTCATTGTTTTTTCAATTCGAGGTAAGTCTGATTCAAAAATTGGATTTTCAAATTCAAAGTCATAGTAAAAACCCTCCTCGATAGCAGGACCAATTGCCAGTTTTGTATTTGGATACATTTTTAAAATTGCTGCAGCTAATAGATGACTAGTTGAGTGATTTAATTTATTATTTGATTTCATTATTTAAACCTAGGCCTTTCATAAATTTTTTAAGAGTAATAGAAGCGGTTTTTGAAGCCTTTTGTGCTCCCTTTTTTGCTTTTTTTTCGATATCTTTTATTACTTCATTGTATTTTGTTTGAATTTTAGTTAAAAAATCTTTAACTAAGGTGCCCACTTCTTGCTTTAATTCACCATAATTTTTTTCTTTGAAATGTTGTTCAGCTTCCCTTAAGTCTATATCTTTAAGTGAAGAATAAATTGATAATAAATTTTTAATGCCCGGCTTATCGTCTGAGATGTAAATTTTTCCTTCAGAATCAGTAACTGCTTTCATTATTTTTTTATATCCTAATTCAGGATCGTCCAATAAATAAATTGCTGATTTTTCATTTGCATCTGATTTTGACATTTTTTTAGTTGGGTCAACTAGTGACATAATTTTTGCCCCAACTTCCGGTATATATGGCTCAGGAACCTTGAATTTAATATTGAATTTATTATTTAGTCTTTGAGCTATATTTCTTGTTAATTCAACATGCTGCTTCTGATCAATTCCGACAGGCACTAAATCAGCATCATATAAGAGAATATCAGCAACCATCAATGTTGGATACATTAAAAGTCCTGTCGGAATTGTTTCCATACCATTTGAACTTTTTACTTTTTGAGATTTATCTTTAAATTGAGTCATTCTGGATAATTCACCAATAGTTGTATTTGTTAAAATTAACCAGTTCATTAAACCGTGTTCCATAACATCTGATTGAAAAAAAAGGGTCGATTTTTCAGGATCAATTCCACAGGCAATAAATAAAGCGTATATATTTTTACGATTTTCTTCAAGGATATGTGGTTCAATAGGGAGGGTTAGAGCATGGAGATCAGCGATAAATATATAGCTATCATAATTTTCTTGCAATTTAACCATATTTTTTATTGCTCCAATATAGTTTGCTATGGTTAATTTTCCTGTAGCCGTAATTCCACTTAAAACTCTTTTTTTGTCCATTTTGTGCCTTCTTTTTTTAATAAATTCTTGTATAAATTTTATAACTTTTTTAAAAATATCATATTAAATAATTTATTATTTAATAATCCAACATTATAACTTTTTTATGCTTAAATTAAGTTGAAAAAATAATTAATAAATTTTATTTGATATCTTTGTTGAAAATTACTATTAATTAAATGTTTTTTTGATATTAATTTTAAATTAAAATATAATTTAAAAGTAGAAATTTTTAAGTGAAAAAGGTGTTAATATGAACCCAAAAAACAAATTTTTATATATCTTTTTAATCATAGTTACTTTTGGATTTATTTTAATTTATTGAAAGAAAAGATTTAGACAAACCAAACCCAAGAATTATCTCTCAAAGGAAACTAAATTAAGTTTTAATTTTGATGTATTTGTTTCGCTATTAGGTGGAAAAGAAAATATTAAATCGGTATCAGCTACACAAAAAATTTTAAAAATTAATTTTCTTGATAAGACCAAGATTGCTATACCGCAATTAAAAAATCTTGATGGTATAACCGGAGTTGCAATTCAAAGTAAAACTATTTCTTTTGTAGTTGGTAATGTAGCCAAACACATAGAGCACTTAATTAATGAGGTAAATTAAAATGAATAACAATACCAAATATCAAATGTTAATGGCTAATCTGCTAAATATTGATACCTTTGATTCTTCATTGTACAGTTCAATTGATAACGAAAAATATTTTGATGTGTTAAAAAATTTCGGTGAAGAAACTTTTGATCATATATACAATAATTTTAATATAAATTGCACGATTTCTGATATTGCAAATCGGATGATTGCAACAAAGGTTTATGAAGCTAAAAATAAGAATGAAGTAATTGCTATTTTTGAAGACTATAATAAACGAATTCCAGAAAATTTATTTAAGATGCTTGGTACAAATTTCGAAAAAGCAAAAGCCATTATTGTTGCTAGTCAGGAAACAGAGTTTCAAAAATCAGTTGTTAAGTGAAAGAAAATTTTAAATAAAGCACAAAATATCAATATTGAAACCAATATTTGGCCTTTGCATATAGGCTTTTTCTATATATCAATAAAAACAGAAAATAAAACAATTTATGCTCCATTATTTTTTAAAGAGATATTAGTTGAAGTTAAAAATTCATTAGTCACCTTAAGTTCTAGTTCTGACATAAGAGTCAATAGCAAGCTAGTCACGTTCTTGAATCAAGAAGGCTTTTCGCTCAATGTTGACTCATTTGATTTTAATAACCTATCAATTCGTGAAGTATTTGAAAGTTTTAAAAATGCTTGAAAACCACTCTTCAATATGCCCTTAACTTTGAAAGAAGGTATTAAAAATTTAACAATTGAAAATATTGAAAATAGCTCAATAGAATTTTATCCCGGAATAGTTCTTGGTTTTTATAATGTTTCGTCAGGATATTTGTGAAATCAAATGAAAAAAATTATTGAAAATGATGAGTTCGATGAGATTTTAAATCCAAATTTTAATAAGAATTTATATCGTGAAAAGGTTAATAGAGTAATTTTTGATAACAAATTTAAGCTTTTTAAAATTCAAGAAACTAATTTTTCTCAGGATGTTGCAACAATCTCGTCACTATATCAGGATACAATTATTTGAGGTCCTCCTGGGACAGGGAAATCACAAACTATTTCTAATTTAATAACTAATATTATGACAAGAGGCTACACCGCCTTAGTTGTAAGCCAAAAGAAAGCGGCATTAGACGTTTTACGTAGCAGGCTAAAAAAGCTTTCTATTTTTTGCTTATTTGCATTAAATGATAAAAATCTGAGACCTGAGAATTTTTACAAGCCATTGCGTGAATTTATTCATTTGTTAGAAAATTATGAAAATTCAAATGCCGAAGAAGGTCTTAGTGTTTTTAGTGATGAAGATGAAAGTTATGTTGATAATGTAAATTTAATTAAGCAAACTAAAAATATAGATAATATCATTAATTTTTATAGCGCGGTAATGAATGGTAATTTTAGTGTACAAACATATGAAAACCTTAAAAAAATGAATCATAATCTTAAATATAATCAATGTTGCGAATTTAGTGATAAGAAGTTGATTATAAAAAGACTATATGAAAAAAATTTTAATAAGAAATGCACTATTTTTAGTATTATTCCTAAAATAATTAAAAACATGGCGGAAATAATATCGAATGATCAAAGTTTAATGACTATTGATATTGATGAGGCGCTTAAATATGTAAATCTTGTTTCATTTGAAGAAATTACTAACTTTGAAAAACAATATAAAAAAATTCTCAACAAAAAAACCAATTATTTAAATGATGATAAAAATATTGTTAAGATGCTTCTTGAAAAAACATTTGATCGGATGACCAATTTTAGTGATGAGCAAAAAATGCAATATACTTCTTTTGCTATGGCTATAAGAACTGGCCATTTAAAGCCTTACAAGTTTTTTCACAAACATAAGGAGATGATTAAGATATTATTTCCAATAATTATCACTACTCCTGAACTTGATTTGTCGATGTGATCTAAACAGGAATTTGATTTTGCTATTCTTGATGAATCATCGCAAATGTTTATTGAAAAGGGCATTCCAATTTTATATTTAGCAAAGCGAAAAATTCTTGCCGGTGATAGCCAACAAATGCAACCCACAAGATGATTCTCTGCGACATATAGTTTTGATGAAGAAGATGACTTTGGCAATATTGAATCGTTGCTAGATTATGCTAGGGCAAGAGGTGTTTATTCGCTGCTATTAGATAAAAATTACCGTTCTAAAAAGGCGACATTAATGACTTTTTCATCAAAGCATTTTTATGAATCAAAACTTGATGTTATTGATAACTATGAACTATCAGTTTCTAATGAAAAAGCAATTGAGGTTTTTCAAGTTGATGGAACTTGGGATAATAGCATGAATGTTGCTGAGGGTGAAAAGGTTATTGAATTATGCAAGCAAAATCTTGAAAAATATAACAAAATAATCATTTTAGTTTTTAATGTTAAACAACAAGAATATCTATTTAATAGAATATTCGGAAATGATCCAGAATTAGAAGATGCTCTAAATAGTGAAAAAGTTGTTTTGAAAAATATTGAAAATATCCAAGGCGATGAAGCTGATTTGGTTATTATGTCAGTTGTGTATGATAAAAATACTGCTTTATATAACACATACGTTGCAAGAAAAGGCGGGAAAAATGCTCTTAATGTGGCAATATCACGCGCTAAAGAAAAGGTCTTTGTTGTTAAATCGATTTATGCCGATGATATTGAAATTACAGATCGATCAACAGCTGACATGATAGTATTTAAGGAATGATTAAAATTTCTTGACTTATCAATTGATGAGCAAAAAAATTATTTAGATGAGGTTGAAGATTTTTTGGCTACTAAAATTATTTCATTGCCCGAAGATATTAAATTTAAGGTTGATGTACTAGATGAACTTCGCAATTTTATTGATGACAAAAACCTTCAATTTGAAACAGATTACTCTGTTGGAACTAAAACCATCGATATTGTTTTAATTAATAAGCTTAACAACAAGCTTATTCAAGGATTTATTTTAGATAATTTTTTATATAAGAATGATTATCGTAAATATCTTATTTTTAGAGACAATATTAAGTTTCTTGAATCTAAGGAATATCCAATTATTACTATTTCTGAAATTGAATGGCCAATTATTAAAAATAAGATATTTGCATATTTAGAAGCATTGATATCACAACAACAAGTAGAAAATCAAGCTATTATAGAATTACAAAAAAATAATATGTATGAATTAAAAGAATATAAAGAAGTTAATTTTATTCCTCAATCTGGAGAAGAAGATATGAATATAGAAACTAAACTAAAAGATAATAATATTGTTAGCTTGAAAGAAAACAATATAAAAACAGGTGATGAAACAGCAAAAAACAATGATCATATTGATGACGTCGATGATTTTTATGTCGCAGAAATGGATAATCATAATCAAATAGCGGTTGAAATTGATGAATTCGAAGAACAAAATAATTATTTGGAAATTCATCTAGATGAGACAGATGATATTGATTCTCTTACTGATGATTTTAAGGTAGAGCAATTTAAGCAAGATGATTTGGAAGTTGCTCAGGATAATGAAGATTATTCTTCCGATGTTATTATGAATTTAAATGAAAATACACATGAAGAATTCGAAGATAGTGAAGTTTCATTAAATAATTTATCATCTGATTTTTCGGAAGATGATACCTATATAATTGATCAAGAAAATGATGAAACTATCTCAAAAACTGAAATTAATGATTTTAAAATAAATTCCAACAAGATAAACAATGAGACGGATGAGTTTAATAATATTGAATTATTAGGATTATCTAGTGTTGAAGAAAATGATTTTGAATTTGAAGAATTAAAAGAAACTAATGTTAGAGCAGATCAGGAAAAACAGGTTGATTTTAAAAAGATAGAGAATACACCGGATAATATAATTGATGAGTTTGGTTTAGTTGATACTGATGAAAAAACAACGGAATTTGAATTTGGGGATTAATGAAAAAAGATAACAAAGATTTGGAATTTGATTGGGTTGATTCGATTGACAAGGATGTTAGCTTTGAAGACCAATTAAAACATAAAAAAGTTGCTCAACGTCTAACGAAAGCAAAGAGGATAAGAAAAATATTATTTTGATCACTTTCAGGTGGTTTGCTTTCTTCTGTTATTATTGCAACAGTTAGTATACAACTTACAAAACCTAAAAAAGCACTTATTTATTGGTTTAATAGTGTTAAAAAATACTCATTTAATTCAAATAATAATAAAAACAAAGATGTTAATATAAAAATAAACAACGATATAAAAATTGATGGCACTCCAGAAAGTGTCATGGCTAAAATTATTAATAATAGTGATTCCGATAATATTAGTCTTTTGTTTAAAAAAAATGTTCAAAAAGAAATAAGTGAATATGCAATTTTTGAAAATAAAAATTCTAATGTTAAATGGAAAATTGAATTTGAAAATTTTGTAATTGATACATTATCTAAAAATACATTGTTTGTTGATCTTGTTTTTAAACATCAAGAAGGGACAAATACTGAATTTGTTATTAGAAATTTTCCTATTTATACAACATTAAAAACAAAACAATTCAATGAAGAAACAATAAAGAAAAAACAAGACCAATTTGATAGTAAATTTATTGAATCAATTAGGAATAAGGTCGCTTATAAGTTGCTTTTACCTATTGATGTAAAAGATAAATTTTCTAATGAAAAAATTAATAGATATAAAGCGGAATTTAGAAAATTTATACAAGACTTTAATGATAAATTTTCTTCTATTAAAAATGACTCATCAAAATTAATTGATTATTCTTGAGCTTTTGGCGAACCACATAAGATAAATAACGGCATTGAACAAATGACGGTTGTATCTAACTTTGTAACAGAAACTAATAATTTTTATTCCCCTATTTTATTTACATCTCCAATAAAAATTGAGGGTTTTGATAATGAAGATTGAAAAACATCAACACGAATAAAATTTAAGGGTAGAATTATTACCTTATCTACAAATAAAGAGAAACTAGGTAGATACCATTCTCAATATGGCATTTATATCGAACCTAACTATGGCAATAACCAAAAGGAAATAGAGTTTGATGTTCCATTATTTTTTGAAAAAGGTTAATAAGAAAAATAGGTTATTATCTAACCTATTTTTCTATTACAAAACTTGCAAATCTTTATCTTTTGCTCATGGACTCTTTTTATTTATTCTATCTATAAATAATCCACCTTGTAAATGGTCAAATTCATGCTGAAATACGATTGCGCTATAGCCACTTGCTTCAAATCTTTTGTATTTCTTTTCCATATATGAATATCCATCAAAAATAACTCTTGCATATCTAGGGACTAAGCCTTCCTGATTTGGTCAATCTTCGCTAACACTTAGGCATCCTTCACCTTCTGATAAGGCAATTTTATGCTCTGAGTGACCAATAAGTTTTGGGTTTATTATGGCATCATTAAAAATCACATTGTTATTATTATCAACTATCAGAATATAAAATATGTTTTTTGGTATTCCATATTGAATAGCTGCGACACCGACAGCTGGTCTAAATTTTGTATTTTGTTTTTGACTATCGCTGACATGAAAAATCATTTTTTCAATCAAATCAATATTTTCTTGTGATAAGGGAATTTCTACATCTTTTGATTTTTCTCGTAATATTTTTTTAGGTAATTGCACTATACTAACATCTTCAAATTTAAACATAATATAACATTATAAAATATTTAAATATAAATAATAATTATTTTTGCTATTATATAATACTAATTATAGTTATATTTTAAATTTTTGTATGGAGACATTTAGATGGACCTCGAACCTTGACATTACGCTTTATTAATAATTTTACTAGCCATATTGCTCGTTTGTTCTGGAATTTTTTCCGCAACTGAAACAGCATATACTTCTTTAACCAAGGCCAAAATCGAGACAATGATTGAAAAGAATCAAAAAAGATATAAAATAATTCTAAAACAGCACAATTTCTTTAATAGAACACTTGGAACCATTCTGATTGCTAATAATCTGGTAAATATTGGTTCTTCAACATTATTAGTTTATCTTTTAACACAAGCCTTTGGAGCTCCTAAGGCAGGCTTGGCATCAATTATTTCAACAATTGTAATGACACCAATTATTGTTTTATTTGCTGAAATATTGCCAAAATTGGTTGCAAAGCGCTATCCAGAAAAAACCGTTAAATCATTTTATTGGTTTATTGAAATGTTATATTGAATATTTATTCCCATAACATATCCTATTTCTAAAATTGGAAAGAAGATTTATATTACCAATACTGAGGAAGATGTTAAAAACTTATTAAATATTGCACATGATGAGGGTGTTTTGGAATTTAAAGAATCTGCAATGGCCCAAAATGTCTTAGATCTTGATTCAACTAAGGTTTCACAGCATTATATTAAAATGAAAAATGTGGATTTTATCAGTTCTAAGGCTACTATGCAAGAAGCACTAAAAATGTTTAGAGAAACTAATTATTCACGAATACCAGTTGAAAAAGATGGTAATTTAATTGGCATATTGTTGCTTAAGGATATATTTTTTCTTAAAAAAGGAAATATTTTAAATTATATTAAAACTGTTCCTAAAGTTTCTGCTAACTCAATCTTATCATCAGCACTTGAAAAGTTGAGACAATCGCGCGCACAAATGGCCTTCGTTACCGAAACTAACAGTGATGATAAACCAATAGGTATTATTACTATCGAGGATATTCTTGAAGAAGTTGTTGGCGAAATATATGATGAATATGACAATGATGAACAAATCTACGAAATTAGTCTTGAAAGATGCGAAGCTAAGGGTTCTGTCTTAATGAAGGTTCTATGAAAACAATTGGAGCTTTATGAATATCTCGATTATCAATTAACCGATAAGGAAAAGAATCAAACACTTTCAAGTTGGATTGAGTCAAAAAAAGGTCATTCATTAAGAAAAAATACCAAATTTGAACTTGAAGACAAAATAACATTTTTGGTTTTAGAAAAGAAGTCAAGAGAAAAAAAATATGACTATTTTGAGATAGATTGAAGCAATTAGCTAAATTTAAAAATCCGGAAACTAATTTCCGGATTTTATTAATTAATATCCCATAGCTTCTTCATATTCATCGAGATTTCCATAAAATAAGAAACTTGATTTTGGTTTTATTTCAAGAATAACATTCGCGCATTCTTTAATCATAGCACGATTATAGGTTGTAAAAATGCATGAGCTCTTATATGATTTAACGCCTTCAATTAAGCTATCAATTGACTCCGAATCTAAGTGATCAAGAGGTTGATCAAAAATTAAAAAGTTGCTTTCTTCTAGCATCAATTTAGACATCATTAACCTAACCTTTTCTCCCCCGCTTGTTACTTGGACGTTTTTAAAAACACTATCATTAGAAAATAACATTCTTCCCAGAAATGCCCTCATTCTAGCATCACTGTTATCTTTTGTTTCTTGTGTAGTGTTATTTAATGGCCATTTACTTAATCAATCAATAATGCTTTCTGATTCATTAAAATATTCTTGATTATTTGAGGGAAAATAGTTAGGAGAAATAGTTATACCTCATTCAACAGTCCCGGAGGTTGGCTTTCTTCTATTCATTAATATTTCAAGGAATCTGGTTTTAGCAATATCATCATTACCTACGATAACCATTTTATCACCAGGTTTTAAGGAAAAAGTTACATTTTCAAATAGTGTGTCTCCATTTTCATTTTTATATGTTAAATTATGAACATTTAAAATTTGTTTTCCGGGCAATCTATTTAGTTCAAATTTAATATATGGATACTTTCTTGATGAAGGTTTTAGTTCATCAATTACAATTTTTTCTAATAATTTTTTCCGGCTTGTTGCTTGTTTGGATTTTGAAGCATTGGCAGAAAATCTGGCAATGAATTCACGCAACTTTTGTGCTTGCTCTTCTTTTTTTAGATTGGTTTTTTGTTGCATTTCAACTAATAATTGACTCGATTGCTTTCAAAATGAATAATTACCAACAAATAACTTCGCTTCTGAATAGTCGATATCAATGATATGGGTACATATTGCATCTAAAAAGTCGCTATCATGACTAACAACAATGACAATATTTGGATAATCCATTAAGAAGTTTTCTAATCACTTTATAGTCTTTAAATCTAATCTATTAGTTGGTTCGTCCATGATCAAGATGTCTGGATTTCCAAATAGGGCTTTTGCTAATAAAACTTTAACTTTCTCGTTTGCTTTAAGATTAGACATTTGCATATTTCATTTTTCAGGTTCAATACCTAAATTTGAAAGAAGAGTTTGGGCATCATTTTCAGCGTTTCATCCGCCCATTTCTCCAAAAAGTTGTTCTAAGTGGCTTGCCTTTTCATAATCTTCCATTGTAGCCTCAGGGTTTTCATAAATTTTATTCTTTTCAATATTTATTTGATAAAGTTCCTTATTGCCCATGATTACAACATCGGTAACATTAAAATCATTAAATTCATCCTGGTTTTGGCTCAAAACACTCATACGAGCATTTTTTTCTTTAATAATTTGACCCTCAGTTGCCTCGATCTCGCCACTTAAAATTTTTAGAAAAGTAGATTTTCCTACACCATTAGCCCCAATTATTCCATACACATTTCCAGGCAAGAATTTCAGATTGATATTGGTAAATAATTTTTTATCTGGAAAGATTTTGCTTATCCCACAAACATCTAGCATAGTAAACTCCTTAAAATATATCAGTATATAACTAAAAAATTTTACTAAATTTTGTAGGTTTTTATATTATATTGAAGGCTCGGATTATATAAACATGATTTATATTGCTTTTTATATTAAAACTTAATCTTTTAATAGACTTTTTTAATTATTTCATAGTATTTTATGTCTTGCGAAATATTAATAAAATTGGTTTAATTTATTGCATTCCTGAAAAGTCTTACATTTATTTGCAATAAATAATTATTTTTTTTAATATCATCAAAGATATTTGTTTATAATTTATTAGGTATTATTTTAAATGCATCCTTAGCTCAGCAGGTAGAGCAAGGGACTCTTAATCCCTGGGTCGTGGGTTCGATCCCCACAGGATGTACCATATAAAAATACAAGGCTAATTGCCTTGTATTTTTTTAATTACCTTCATGATCTATTTCTATTTTAATTTCATTGTTTACAATTGATAGATAAATAATCGAATCTTCTTCTATTGAGTTGCGTAATATAAAATCTGCAAGTTTATTTTCGATATTGTTTTGAATAAATCTTCTAATAACTCTAGCACCAAAAGCTGTGTTATATGACTTATCTGCAATATACTCGATAACTCCTTGATCGTATTGCAACTCAGATTTAATATTTATCGAGATACGGTTGGCTAGTTTTTTTAATTCTAAATCAACAATTTCTTTTGTGACTGAGTTACTCAATTTATTGAATGGAACAATTTCATCAATACGGTTAATAAATTCCGGCTTAAACTTAGTTAACAAGATTTTTATAATTTCATCCTTGCTAGGCATTTTTGTCATAATTTGTTCTGACCCAATGTTTGAGGTCATTATAATTATTGTGTTTCGAAAATTTATTTTTCGACCTTTATTGTCGCTTAGTATCCCGTCATCCAATATTTGCAAAAGAATATTTAGAACATCAGCATGAGCTTTTTCAATTTCATCAAATAAAACTATTGAATAAGGGTTTTGTCTTACCTTTTCTGTTAATTGACCACCATTATCATCATATCCAATATATCCTGGGGGTGAACCGATTAGTTTTGATATGCTATGTTTTTCCATATATTCAGACATATCTAAACGAATAATATTGTTTTCATTGTCAAATAGATTGAATGCTAATGCTTTAGCAAGTTCTGTCTTTCCTACACCTGTTGGCCCTAGAAATAGAAATGAACCAATAGGTCGATTAGGATCATTAATATTAGCTTTAGCTCTTTTGATAGCTTCGGAAACTAGGTTGATAGCATTTATTTGCCCCTTAACCCTTAATGCAAGATTTTCACTTAATTTAAGAAGTTTATTTTTTTGCTTTTCAAGCAATTTTGTTACCGGTATTTTAGTTCATTTGCTTACAACCTCAGCAATTTCTTCCTCATCAATTGTTTCTCTTATTAAACGATTTGGCAAATTGGTTAGTTTGTTTTCAACTTCTTTTTTTGAATCTTCAAGTTCTGGTAATAAAACATACATAACTTTTGAAGCTTCAAGGTATTTGCCTTCATTTTGTAATGTGTTTAGCTGTCTTTTTAAATCTTCAATATTGTCTTTTAGTGAGGATAGTTTAGCAATTAAATTTTTTTCTTCTTCTCATTGGCTAGACAGCTTTTTATGCTCTGCCTTGATTTTTGTTAGATGTTCATTTATTTGTTTTATGCGGTCATTATTGTTGTTATTTTCTTTACCAACAGAGTTTTTTATTGCTGCCTTTTCGATCTCCAGTTTAGTTATTTCATAATTTAGTTTTTCAATTGGCTCGGGAATATATTTCATTTCTGTTTTAATAGATGCTGAGGCTTCATCTACTAGGTCTATTGCCTTATCAGGTAGAAAACGATCTTGGATATATCTGGCCGATAGGTTTGCTGCGGCTACTAGGGCCTCATCCTTGATTTTTACCTCATGAAAAGTTTCAAGTCGTTCTTTGATTCCTCTTAAAATGGTAATGGTGTCCTCAATAGTTGGTTCATTAATAAAAATCTTTTGCATTCTTCTCTCGAGAGCAGAATCTTTTTCAATGTGTTTTCTGTATTCGTCGAGAGTGGTAGCGCCAATTAGGTGTAATTGTCCTCTTGCCATCATTGGTTTTAACATGTTACCTATATCCATACTACTATCGCCTGTTCCACCAGCTCCGACGATCATATGAATTTCATCAATAAAAAGAATAATTTCGCCATTAGAATCTTTAATTCTTTTTAAAATAGCTTCAATTCTTTCCTCAAATTGACCTCGAAATTGTGTTCCTGCAACAATAGATGAAATGTTAAGCTCGTATACTTTTTTATTTTTTAAATTTTCAGGCACTTGGTTATCAATGATTTTTTTAGCTAATCCTTCAACAATTGCTGTTTTTCCAACGCCTGGTTCCCCAATTAAAACTGGGTTATTTTTTGTTTTGCGAGATAAGATTCTTACTAATGATCTTATTTCTTCGTCGCGATTTATAACTGGTTCTAGTTTTCCTTCCAAAGCCAGTTCAGTAAGATTGCGGCCATATTTTAATAATGGGTCTTTATCTTCTTTGTTATCCTCTGCAGGTGTTCATGATGCATGCATATTTCGACCTCCTTAATTTAAATATATATTAATTATAACATAATTTAGCACTCTATTGCTTAAAGTGCTAAATAAAGTGCTAAAAAACTATTTTTTCATATTTGATTTTAGGTTTTAAGGATGTATATTTTTTGGCATTATTTTGTGAATATATTTATAAAAACAAAAAATTCAAAAGTAATATAATTTTACATTAGGTTATTAAAATATAAAAATAACCACTTGAGCATGAATAAAACACATGGAAAAAAAATTTGAATAACTTATACTACATTAAATGTTGCGTTGTTGTTAATATTTTCATCAATGTCATTTTTTGACTACTCGTTATTGTTAGGGTATTTAGTGGGTATAGTTAGTTTTTTATTATTTTTATTATCAGTATATGTGATCCTAAAAATTGTGAAAAATAGTATTAATGTTCAAGGCAAAAAACATTATAAAATAAGGATGCTTATTTCTGTTCTTATATTTTTTGCATTGAATATTTTTAATGGAGCAATATTTGCTATTTTTATTTATATTAATACTTACCTTCACAAAGACTATCCCGGTTTAAATGCTGCTTTTTTTCCATTTAATACAATCACAATGACAGCACCTTATATTCTATTGTCCATTTTTTCAATAGTGTGGGCCGTTGTTACTATGGTTAATAAAAGAAAGGAGCTAAATGGATAAATTACTAAAAATTAATTGATTTGGTTCGACAGAAATTAATAGTAATCAAATATTTTCATTAATATCCTTAGTTTTTATTGTTCTTATTTTGTCAGTTTTAATTTATGTAGCAGTAAAACGACAAAAAGTTGACAAGGCACCTAATGCTGCTTTAATCCTAGTTGAAACAGCTATTATCGGCGGAGATAATTTCTTTAGTGATACACATGAATCGAAGTTTGATAAAGCAAATCCATACTTAATATCATTATTTGTGTTTATGTTCTTTGGAAACATATTATCATTAGTTGGTTTTGCTCCGGTTGGCTCGAGTTTATCTGCGGTTTTAGCTGCCACAGTGGTGTCTTGATTAGGAACGGCTGGTGTTGGGATAGCTTATAACAAAATTAAGCATATTATTAAATTGCTAAATCCATTAGAATTTGCTTCAAATTTCTCACCAATTGTTTCTATGACTTTCCGGGTATATGGAAATATCATTGGGGGAGTTGTTCTTGTTTCATTGGCAACAATTTTCTTAAACAATATATGAGCAAAAATTATTGGTCTTGATGTTAGGGCTGAAGCTTCGACATTCAATCCATTTGGTGTTGTGGTATTGCCGGCATTTAATCTTTATTTTGATTTATTTGATGGTATTATTCAAGCATTTGTTTTTGTAGTGTTGACAATGTCATATTGGGCGCAAGCAGCTGAGGAAGACGTTAAGGAAAAACATAAGAAAAAAATTAGAGATTGAAAAAGTAAAATTATCGCTAATAAACAATTAATTCAAGAAAGTAATTAAAATATTTTTAAAAATATAGGAGAAAAAAATGATTGATAAATTAGATAAAATTTCAGATGTTATTAATAGATTTGACCCAAGTAAAGCCGGTGATGCTAGCGGTCAAAATTACCCCTTTGCATACGGTTTAACAATGTTAGGTGCCGGGTTAGCAATCTTTGGAGCTGGATTTGTTTCGATTGGTCAAGGTATGGCCGTTGCTAAAGCCTGTGAAGCTGTTGGTAGAAACCCAGAAGCTTTATCTAAAGTTCGTACTTTATTAATTTTAGGTTTGGCTATTGTTGAAACTGCATCAATTTATTGTTTAGTTATTGCTTTATTATTAATCTTTGTATAGTTAAATTATTTTTTGATTTATATGAGAGTATTAACTTATCTTATGAAAGCCCCTGAAGGTAAAGGGGGAGTTAGTGAAGAATTAGAAAAAACCTTCTCTGGCTTAACATTTAATTGGCCTCTATTTGTTTTTTCTTTAATTGTGTTAATGCTAATAACCATTATTATTACTTTTTTGGTATACAAACCAATTAAGAAAATGGTTAAAAAGCGTCAAGAATTAATTCAAAGTAATATTGATGCTTCAATCAAAGCAAAAGATGAAGCACTAAAAATACAAGAAGAACATGATTTAAAAATAATTGAGGCTACTAATCAGGCAAGAACTATTATCAATAATGCAAAAGCTGAAAGTGAAAGAATTGTAAATAGTGGTTCAGCTATTGCGAAGAAAAAAGCTGAAATGATGTTAGAACAAGCAGAAATTTTGATTAATAAAAAGCGTGTTGAATTCAGTAAAGAGCAAAAGAAAATTATTATGGAAAATGCTGTTGAAATTGCTAAAAAAATTATTGGCCGTGAAATAAAAGATGCCGATAATGTCAAAATGATTAATGAGGTTATTAAGAAATAGATATGACTGAATTAAATGAAGTAATTAATAATTGATCATTTGCCTTATATGATTTAGCTAATGGGTCTGATCAACTTCAGGAAATTACTAATCAGACTGCTGACATTATTAAGGTTTTGAAACAAAATAAAGATTATTTAAAAATCTTAAATTCTTTTGATATAACGGAAGAAAAAAAGTTTATGTTAATTAGTGAGGCTTTTGATTCATACCATCCATATATATTAAATATTATTAAATTAGCAACCAGAAAACATATTGTTAAATATATGGATATTATATTTCATCGCTTTATTGAATTAGCAAATGAAAAATTAAATATTAAGTATGGTTATGTATATTCAGTTAAACCATTAAGTACTGATAAGATGAAAAACCTTGAAAAAAAGATTTCATCTGATCTAAATGCAAAAGTTACTTTAACTAATCATATAGACCCTGATTTAATCGGTGGAATAAGAATAAAAGTAGATGAGTACTTGATTGATAACTCTGTTTTGGGAAAATTAAACAAGATAAAATCATTAGAATAATGAAAGGAAAGATATGGCTTTAAAACCCAGTGATTTATCAGCTATCATTAAAAATCAAATTAAAGATTTCAACGAAACTGTTAGTTATGATGAAGTAGGTAGAGTTATTACTGTTGGTGACGGTATTGCTCTAGTTAGTGGTTTAACTAATGTTGAATATGGTGAATTAGTAATATTTGATTGCGGTATTGTTGGTATGGCCTTAAACCTTGAAGAAGAGTTGGTTGGTGTTGTTGTTACTGGCGATGATCGTAATATTGTGGAAAATTCACATGTCAAAAGAACACACAACGTTATCTCGGTTCAAGTGGGTGACGCTTTATTGGGCCGTGTTATTAACGCCCTAGCATTACCAATTGATGGTAAGGGTAAAATTAATAGCGAAATAAAGCGACCAATTTTCAAAATTGCGCCTGGTGTTATGACACGTAAGGAAGTTTCAGAACCCTTACATACTGGTATTTTGGCAATTGATGCTTTAATTCCTATCGGAAAAGGACAACGTGAACTAATTATTGGTGATAGACAAACAGGAAAAACAGCCATTGCCATTGATGCGATATTAAACCAAAAAGGCAAAGATGTTTATTGTATCTATGTGGCTATCGGCCAAAAAAATTCAACAATTACCCAAATTGTTGATCAGCTTGAAAAGAATGATGCAATGAAATACACAACTATCATTGCAGCATCAGCTTCTGAAAGTGCACCATTGCAATATATAGCACCCTATACTGGTGTAACTATTGCTGAGGAATGGATGGCAAGAGGTAAAAGTGTTTTAATAGTTTATGACGACTTATCAAAACATGCCGTTGCTTATCGAACATTATCTTTATTGTTAAGAAGACCTCCCGGCCGTGAAGCATATCCTGGTGACGTCTTTTATCTACATTCGCAATTACTAGAAAGATCTGCAAAACTAAATAACGATTATGGTGGCGGTTCAATAACTGCCTTGCCAATTATCGAAACACAAGCTGAAGATATTTCAGCATATATTCCAACTAATGTTATTTCAATTACTGATGGTCAGATTTTTACCAAAGAATCTTTATTTAATTCTGGACAAAGACCTGCAATTGATATTGGTTATTCTGTAAGTAGAGTTGGTTCAGCCGCGCAAACCAAAATGACTAAAAAGGTGGTTTCAAGTTTAAAGCTAGAATTAGCTCAATATAATGAAATGCAAGCATTTGCACAATTTGGTTCTGATTTAGACCAAAATACAAGAATTATTTTGGAACATGGTGCTAAGGTCTATGAGTTGTTGAAACAGTCACAATTTTCACCATATTCTCCTGGTCAACAAATTATCTTATTATTCCTTGCTAAGTATCGCTTAATTAATGTAATCCCTAAAAACAACATTATTAAATATCGTCAAGAAATTCTAACTTATTTTGCAACAGAACCTAAAGCAATAAAAATCATGAGAAAGATCGATGAATCTAATGATTGAACTAATGAATTAATTGAAGAAATTTATAATCAAATCATTTTATTTAATGACCTGTTTATAAAGACTATTCCCCTATATAATCCTGAAAACTTTATGCCTATCCCTGAATTACCATGGAAAGCTTGCAAAAAATAAAGCAACGTATTAATTCAATTAATTCTACCAAAAAAATAACGAAGGCTATGGAACTTGTAGCCACTGCTAAGTTTTCAAAAATTAAAAACAAAATTAGTGAGGTTAAATCTTACTTTAAAAATGTTGAAGCTATTTTTATTAATCTTGTAAAAAATTCAACGCAGGATATTGACAAATTATTAAATAAGCATGCATGAAAATTTAGCAATCGTCGTAATTTATATATTATTTTTGGGAGTGATTTAGGTCTATGTGGATCATTCAATTCCGAAATGTATAAAATGATAAATGAAGTTGTTACAGGTGAAGATATTTTGATTGTTATTGGCTCTAAATTGTTAAGCCTAATTGAAAAAAATAAAAAATATCACATTATCCAAACCTTAACACAAATCGGCGATAATCCAACATATGAAATAGCTCAAGTGATTTCAAATAAGATTTATGATGTTTTAGAAATATCACTTTTAAATTCAGTTAAATTAATTTATACCAATTATGAAAACCCATTAAAGGCCGATCCTGTCGTTCAAGAAATTTTTCCAATTTCAGCAAACACGATTGGCAAAATCGAAAAAAATAATCAAAGTTTTCACCAAGATAAAGGGATTAGGGAGATTGTTTTTGAGCCCAACCCTGAAACCATTTTAATTAACTCATTTAGAATATTCTTTGAAGCATCTATTTTTCATGCTTTAACTAATGCAAAATTGGCAGAAACTAGTCAAAGAAGAACAGCAATGGAACAGGCTTCTGATAATGCCGAGGACCTTATTGATGAATTAAAAATTGAATATAATAGTTCGCGTCAATCAAAGATAACACAAGAATTGACTGAAATTGTTAATGGTGTCGGATCTTAAAGAAAGGATAAAGAAAATGACTAATAAAAAAAATAATGAATTAAATTATGGTGTTATTACCCAAATTCTTGGTGCTGTTATTGATGTCAGATTTAAGGAAGGCACTGCACCTAAAATGCTTAACGCCTTGGAAGTTATTGATGAAAAAAACCCTAACAACAAACAAATTCTTGAGGTTGCTCAACATATTGGTAATGACACTGTAAGAACAATAGCCATGAGTTTAACCATTGGTTTAAGACGTGGCATGAAGGTATTGGACCTTAAAAGACCAATTACTGCACCTGTTGGTAAGGAAATTCTTTCAAGAATGTTTAATGTTTTAGGTCAACCTATTGACTTGCTAGGAGGCGATTTTGAGCAACAAATGCCCATCCATAGAAGCGCACCTAGTTTTGAAGAACAAAAATCCACTTTGGAAATATTTGAAACTGGTATTAAGGTTATTGACTTATTAATACCATACATTAAAGGTGGAAAAATTGGTCTTTTTGGTGGGGCTGGTGTCGGCAAAACTGTTTTAATACAAGAATTGATTAATAATATTGCAAAACAACATGGTGGTTTATCAGTATTTGCTGGTGTTGGCGAAAGAACAAGAGAGGGTAATGACTTATACCACGAAATGAAGGCAAGTGGTGTTTTAGATAAAACTGCATTAGTATTTGGACAAATGAATGAGCCTCCAGGCGCTAGAATGAGAGCACCATTTACTGCACTAACTATGGCCGAGTATTTCCGTGATCAAATGGGCCAAGATGTGCTTTTATTCATTGATAATATCTTTAGATTTACCCAAGCAGGTTCAGAAGTTTCGGCATTGCTAGGTAGAATGCCTTCTGCCGTTGGGTATCAACCAACATTAGCAGTCGAAATGGGGCAATTGCAAGAAAGAATTACTTCTACAAATAAGGGATCAATAACATCTGTTCAAGCAGTTTATGTTCCTGCTGATGACCTTACTGACCCTGCTCCTGCGACCACATTTACTCATCTAGATGCGAAAACTGTTTTAGATCGTGATATTGCAGCATTAGGTATTTATCCTGCTATTGACCCATTGGGTTCTAATTCACGTATGATGGATCCTAATATCGTTGGTTTAGATCATTACAATACTGCGAGAGAAGTACAAAATATTTTGCAAAGATTTAAGGAATTACAAGATATTATTGCAATATTGGGTATGCATGAATTATCAGAGGAAGACAAGAAGGTTGTTGCTAGAGCACGTAGAATAAGAAGTTTCCTGTCCCAACCATTTTTTGTTGCTGAAAAATTTAGTGGTATAAAGGGTAGATACATTAAATTACAAGATACCATTAGATCATTTAAAGAAATTTTAAGTGGAAAATATGATGATCTACCAGAAGAAGCATTTTTATATGTTGGTACTATTGAAGATGTTATTGAAAAAGCTAAAAACCTTGGATATGTATTTGACAAATAGTTATGAATGATAAATTCATTGAAATAGTTATAACAACGCCAAATTGTGTATATTATCAAGGTAAAGGTAGTATCGTAACATTTACCACTACTGAGGGGCAAATTGGTCTAATGAAAGATGCTGTTCCATTTTTAGCGGCATTAGTTCCCTCACAAATAATTATTAAAGATCAAGATAACAATAACCGGATTTTTTATATAGATCGTGGGATTGTTGAATTTAGAGATAATTTGCTTTCATTGATTGTCAATAATATTGACGTTAAACCAATTGATACAGAAATCAAGTTTAAAAAAACAAATGAAAAGAAATATACTATTATTGAAGAAGTTGTTTTAAAAAAGAAATTGGCAGAACAAAATAAAAAACTATAAATACAGAGAAATCTGTATTTTATTTATTTTTTTAAGGACTCAAATAAGTTATTGGCGTTAGTTTAACTGCCAGTAGATATTTAAAATATATTAGCTAATATAAAAAACTATAAAAATAACTATAAATTATATTTTTACATTAAACCTAAAGAAAACCCTAAATTTTCTTTAAAAAAAATTCCAAAACAAGTTAGAAAATAATGATTATTTTCACTCTGTACTACAATATATAATATATATAATTAAATTACAACTTAAACTTTCATAAAGGTATTAAAGAATGCGAAAATCTAGTAAATTATTAATAACATTATGTACCCTTAATGTGGGTGCTATTATTGCATCAGTAGGAATTTCTATTTCTACAACTATTAAACAAAAACCAAGAAACGCTCTGATTAAAAAGATTAAAGAAATTCAAGAAGAATTGGTAACTAATAAAAAGCTTAGTGAAGAACAAAAGGTTGCTATTAAACAAGCTATCGAAGAAGCTAATAAGGTTCTTATTGGGCAAAACGTGGATGATACTAATTTTGAAAATGCTATTTCGCAATTAGTTAGTTCATATGAAGCAATCATACAAAATTTTGAACCAGTCCCAGATATTAAAGAAAAGGAAAATTCTAAAAATAGATATAATGCAAAGTTGCAGCAAGCTATGAAATTGTCTTCTATATTAGTTGATTCAAAATATGAAGAAGTTAAGAAAAAAATAGATGGAACTATTCAAAGAAACACCAATTTAATTAATGATAAAACTACAAAGGATCAATATGACCGAGCTGCAAAGGATTTAGAAGATGCTATTACCGAAGCTAATATGCAAAAGAAAATGATTGATGATAGCGAAGATTCTGAATTAGAAAAAGTCAAAAAAGCGTTTGAATCTAAAAAAAGTGAAGCTGATGAATTATCTAAACAATTAATAGAATCCAAATTTGTTGAAGTTAAATCTACATTTGATAAAGAGGTTCAAGAAGCATCGCAAAGCTTATCAACAAAAGATCAATATAATGATGCTATTAATAAATTAGAAGAAGCAATTAACAAAGCCAAAAAAGCCAAAGAAACAATTTTGGAAACTGAAGAGTCAAAAGCAGCTTATGATGCCAAAGTTAAAGAGGTCGAAAAGTTTGAAAATGATAATTTTTTAGATAGTAGATATAGTTCAGTCAAAAACAAATTGCATTCAAAAGTGGAAGAAATAAAAACTAAATTAGGTAGTGGAAAACATACAAAAGCAGAGTATGATGAAGCAACTAGAAAATTGGAAGATGCTATTACTGAAGCTAATAAGCAAAAGAAAATGATTGATGATAGCAAAGATTCTGAATTAGAAAAAGCCAAAAAAGCGTTTGAATCTAAAAAAAGTGAAGCTGATGAATTATCTAAAGAATTAATAGAATCTAAATTTGTTGAAGTTAAATCTACATTTGATAAAGAGGTTCAAGAAGCATCGCAAAGTTTATCAACAAAAGATCAATACAATGATGCTATTAATAAATTAGAAGAGGCAATTAAAAAAGCCAAAAAAGCCAAAGAAACAATTTTGGAAACTGAAGTGTCAAAAGCAGCTTATGATGCCAAAGTTGCAGAGGTTGAAAAGTTTGAAAATGATAATTTTTCAGATAGTAGATATAGTTCAGTCAAAAACAAATTGCATTCAAAAGTGGAAGAAATAAAAACTAAATTAGGTAGTGGAAAACATACAAAAACAGAGTATGATGAAGCAACTAAGGATTTAGAAGATGCTATTACTGAAGCTAATAAGCAAAAGAAAATGATTGATGATAGCGAAGATTCTGAATTAGAAAAAGCCAAAAAAGCATTTGAATCTAAAAAAAGTGAAGCTGATGAATTATCTAAAGAATTAATAGAATCTAAATTTGTTGAGGTTAAATCTACATTTGATAAAGAGGTTCAAGAAGCATCGCAAAGCTTATCAACAAAAGATCAATATAATGATGCTATTAATAAATTAGAAGAGGCAATTAACAAAGCCAAAAAAGCCAAAGAAACAATTTTGGAAACTGAAGTGTCAAAAGCAGCTTATGATGCCGAAGTTGCAGAGGCAGAAAAGTTTGAAAATGATAATTTTTCAGATAGTAGATATAGTTCAGTCAAAAACAAATTGCATTCAAAAGTGGAAGAAATAAAAACTAAATTAGGTAGTGGAAAACATACAAAAACAGAGTATGATGAAGCAACTAAGAAATTAGAAGAGTTAATTGCTAGTGCTTATGATGAAATACTAGAAATTGGAGCTAGATTAAAATTAATAGAAAAATTGCATGAAAAAGTTGCCGAAGCAGAAAGAATTGCTGCTGAGCTCGGTAGTAACAATGAATATAAAAATATTAAAGGCGATTTAGAAAAGGTGGTTAAAGAAAAGAAAGATTCAGTAAATGTGAATAATACTAGACAAGAAATTGGTAATGCAATTAGCGAGGTAGATAAAGCCATCAAAAAAGCTAAGAGTGAGAAGAACAAAATTGACAAAAAATTAAATACTGAAAAAGAAAAAAAGGATGCCGAAGCAGAATTTATGGCCTTGGTAGTAAAGGTCGAAGATTTTTTAAAAACATTAACAAAACCTAGTCAAATGAGTATTAAAACTAATTTAGAAAATGAATTAAATAAGCAAAAACAAATAGTTAATGTCGAATCATCAACACCTAAAAAAATAAAAAACGCAACGGAAAAACTTACAAAAATATTTGAACAAGCTAAGTCGGAAGCAAACAAGGCCGAAGAACCTGATGATGGATTAACGCAAGAACAAAAAGATATAGTTAATAAGTTAAATAGTAAAACATTATTAAAGATAGATAAAATTACAGAAGAAGTTAAAAAACATATTTTGGAAGTACTTAAAGACAATAGCAAAGTATCTGGTGAAAATTTTCATTATTATTTCGGATACATTGAATTTAAAAATAATAGTTTTGAGTTCTCGTCGAAAAAGCCTACTAAAAAGAATAAAAGCAAAATAAAACATAAGAATCTTGGTATCGGATTTTTCAATGAGAAATTTATCAAACTTGTCCATGAAAAGGAAATAATTTTTCCAACTAATAAAACAGGTAAAAGTGCTCGAAAGGCGTTAGCTCTTGAATTAAAAAGTGATGGAAAAATAGTATTGCCATTTAAGTTTAAAGATCATACCAAGGTATATGAAATTGAGTTATTTACAAGCAATGAGAAACCTAGCAACTATAAATAAGTTCAATGAGTTTTAAATATATAATTAGTAATTATTTTTATAAATAAGGAGCACGTAATGAAGTCTAGTAAATTATTAATTGCATTATGCGGAGCCAATGTTGGAACTATTGTCGCAGCCGCGGGAATATCAATCTATACTGTACAACAATCTATGCCTAGAAATGTTTTAATTCAAAAGATTGATCAATATGAAAAAGAATTAAAAACTAATATTTCGTTTAACGAAAACCAGAAGACAAAAATTAAGCAGGCAATAGAAGCTGCCAAGGCTTTTCTTTCTGGCACTTCTTCACAAAATTTAAATTTTGAAAATGCCATTGCGCAATTAGTTAATTCTGTCGAAGAAATTAAACAAAATCCAAATACTGAAGAAATGGATATTGACAAGTTAAAGAGGTTTGCAAAAAAATCGTATAATAACAAGTTACAAGAAGCTAAACAATTACAAATACTATTATCATATCCAAGGTATGAAGCCATTAAATCTAGACTTGATTTATTTATCTATGAGTCAACAAAAAATATAAATGATGACAGCTTAAAAAGCGACTATGACGAAGCAAAACAAAAACTAGAAGTAGCGATAAAAGAAGCTATACAAGCTAAACAAGAAATTGATACTCTCGAAAATACTAAAAATGATTTTAATGACAAAGTTAAAGAAGCAAAAGAACTATCAAACAAGCTTTTAGCTAATAAGTATTATGATGTTAAAGCAAAATTAGATCTATCCATCAAAGAAATAACTAATAATTTAAATAACAAAAGTAAAAAACATGATTATGATGAAGCTAAAATTAAATTACAAATGGCAATAGATGAAGCTTCGAAATTAAAAGAGCAAATTGATTTGGAAGAAAAGAATTTATTGGAAGCTAAAAATAAATATGAAGAAAAAATTAGTGAAGGAGATAAATTATCAAAAGAACTTGATGGTGATTTATACAAAGATATTAAACAAAAATTTGATGAATCATTCAAGAAATTAAAAGATCAAGTTACAAACAAGAGTACTAAACAACAATATGATAGTGCTACAAAGTTAATAACTGAATTAATAGAAAAAACTAAGAATGATAAAAAAACAATTGATGATAAAATACAACACCAATTAGAAGAACAACAACAGATTTTTTATAATAAATTATCCAATGATTTTCTTGATATATATGATGTCGAATTGGCTGGTGACAAATATAAAGATATAAAAGATAAATTACAGGAAGAAGTTCAAGCGATTGTTAATAGTGTTAGTGATAGCAGTACCATTGATGATTTTAAAGAAGCAATAAAAAAACTAGAAAAAGCTTTTGACAATGCAAGAAAAGCAAAAATAGAACTTGATAAGCAAACCACACCAAAGGTTGATGCCAAAAAAGATTATGAAAAAAAATTAAAGGAGGCTGAGCAATTATCAAGTTCTCTTAAGGATACTAAATACGAAAATGTCAAGAAAAAATTAGATGATTTATTAAACCAAATTAAAGCAAAGATTAATGATAAAACTACTGATGAAGAATATAAAAATACAACCAAGGAATTAGAAGCTGCTATCGAATCTGCTAATAATGAAAAAAAGGAAATAGATAAAAAAGAAATTTTAAAACAAAAAATTGATGAAGCAAAAGCTGAATTTAAAAAACTTGAAACTGAAATTACTGAATTTATTCAAAAATCATTAACAAAGCCTGAGCAACAAGATCTTAAGAGCAAGTTAGAAACTGAATTAAATAAACAAAAGCAAAATATAGAAAAAAGTAATTTAACTACTAAAAAGATTAATGCTGAGACTAAAAAACTTAAAAATTTCTTTGAACAAATAAAAAGAGATTCACAAAAGATTGATGAAAAAGTTGAAAATCTAACATCTGCTCAAAAAGTAATAGTAGATAAAATTAATGATAAAAGTATATTAAATCAATCTTCATTAACGGAGACAATAAAGAAAGATATTATAGATATATATAAAGGCAAAAGTAAAATCGTTGATGAGAAGGTTAGAAACTTTTTTGGTTATATTAAATTAAAAAAAGATATATTAGAACTTTCTGAAAAATCAAGTTCAAAGAAAAATAAAATAAAGAAACTTGGAAAAGACTTATTTGCCAAAGAATTTATGGATATGATAAAGTCAAAAGATGTTGTTTATGCCGGTGTGTCAAAAAGCAAAAATGGCCGGAAAGCATTATGCCTTGAATTAAAAGAAGACGGAACTGTCGTATTGCCCTTTAAATTTAACGGACATGAAAAAATTTATGAAATAGTGTTATTCAAAAGTGATGAATTAAAGAATATGCTTAAAACAAATCCTAGCATTATCGAATAATAACAATTTAAATGATTTAATAAATTTGATTAGTAAAAATTTATTTTGAAATTTAGGGAGATTATAAAAAAAATGAAAAAGTCAAGTAAATTATGAATCACGTTAGGTTCTATTACAGGCGCAGTAGTTTTACTTGCTACCGGTTTATCGGTTGGTTTAGTTATGAAAGCAAAACCAAAAAAAGAATTAGCACAACAAATTCAAGCTTTTGAATTAGAATTAGAATCTAATAGTAAGCTTAACGAATCGCAAAAAACCGAGATTAAAAAGGTAATTGATGATGCTAAGAAAGTGTTAAATTCTGACAAATCATCAAATATTAATTTTAGAGAAGCATTATTAAAACTCGTTAGTCAGGTTAGTGAGATTAGGAAAAAAAGCTTTGATTCAAAACCTGATTTATTATTAAGCGAAGCTAAAAAAATATATGAATCTAAATTGAATGAAGCCAACGAATTACTAACTATGCTTTCAAATGATGAATATAAAGAAATAAAAAGAAAATTGGAATCATCTATTAATTTAGCAAAAAAAGAAATTAGCGATAAAAGTACAAAAGAACAGTATGAAAATGCTACTAAATCATTGATAAGTGCTATTGAAACTGCTAATAGTGAAAAACAATCAATTGATGTTCATAATTTAAATAATTCTAATAAAAATTTAGAAAATGCTAAAGAAGAATATGACAAAGTTATTTCTAAAGCTAATGAACTAATTGAAACATTAGAAGCAAAACCTGAATACGCAACTATTAAGAAGACATTAGAAGAAAAAGTTAATAAAAATAAAAAAACGATAACTGAATCAAGTTCTAAGGATGAATTTCTTGCTGCCACAAATGAAATTAATGACGCAATTAATCAAGCTAAGGCAGAAAAGAAAAAAATTGATAATAAATCAAAAACTGATGATACTAAAAAAGAAGCAAAAGCCGATTTTTATAAATTAGAAAATGAAATTAAAGAGTTTATTAAGACATTAAAAAAGCCCGAACAAGATGGTCTTAAAAATAAATTAGAGGCTGAGTTAAATAAACAAAAAAGTATTGTAGATCAGGAAAATACAACTTCTCGCAAAATTAAAGATATTACTAAAAGCCTTAAAAATTTCTTTGAACAAATCAAAAGAGACGCACAAAAACCAGATACTACAGAAGAAACTTTAACAGCCGAGCAAAAGGCATTAGTTGAAAAAATAAAAAACAAAACAATTTTAAATAATAGCACCATTAGTGAGGATGTTAAAAAAGCTATTATTGAAATATACAAATCTCCTAAAAGTCATGATAAAAATGAACACGTGAGATACTTCTTTGGCTATTTAAGCTACAAGAGGCCAAAAAAAGGCCAAGAACCAACCTTGCAATTTTCTGAAAATTCAAAAGGAAAAAAGAAAGATCTTGGGAATTTATTTGCTAAAGAATTTATGGATTTAATAAATAGAAAAGATGTCTTATATGCCGGTTCAAATAGCAGAAGAAAAGCGTTATGTCTTGAATTAAAGGAGGATGGCAAAGTTGTTCTACCTTTTAAGTTTAAAGGCAGCGATAAGATATATGAAATAGAACTATTTACTAGCGATGAATTAAAGAAAATGACAAATAACTAATTTAGTTATGTTATAAATTAGATAAGTCCTGTACAATAAATGAATTGCACTAATAATAATTTTTGCGCTAAAAATGTGGGAGAAAATTAAAATGAAAAAATCGAGTAAATTACTAATTTCGTTAGGTTCTATTACCGGTACAGCTGTCGTGCTTGCAACCGGTTTATCAGTAGGGATCGTGTTACATGCTAAACCTAAAAAAGAGCTATCTCAGCAAATCGAAACCTTTGAGCAAGAATTAAAATCTAATAAGAAACTTAATGATTCACAAAAGTTAGAAATTAAAAAAGCTATCGATAACGCTAAAAAGGTGCTAAATTCTGATAAGTCAACAAATTCCAATTTTAAGGATGCGTTATTAAAGTTAGTTAGTCAAGTTAGCGAAATTAAGAAAAATACTATAGATGTAAAAAATAATAATTCATTAGAAGCTGTTAAATCCTTATATAACACTAAATTGGATGAAGCAAATAAGTTATTATCCTCGTTGCTAGATGATAGGTATAAGGAAGCTAAAATTAAACTTGAATCATCTATTAATACTGCTAAAAAAGAAATTTCTGACAAGTCTAGTGTTGAGCAATTCAAGCAAGCAGCAAATAAAATAGCCAATGCTATTGATTCTGCTAAAGAATCCAAACAAATGATAGATGGACAACACGGTAGTGATAATACAAATAATATTTTAGAAAAAACAAAACAAGAATATAAAAAGCAAAAAGATATCATCGATGATCAATTAACATATTTGAGTGGTCCTAAGTATGCGGAAATAAAGTCCATGCTTGAAAAGGAAGTTAATGAAATAGTTAAAAATATTAATGATAATAGTACTGCTGAACAATTTGAAGCAGCAACTAAAAAGTTAAAAGATGCATCAGAAAAAGCAAAAAAAATGGCTGAACCAATCGATGATGAAATCGAGGCAAGAGTTGAATTTGATAATAATCTTAATGCCGCTAAAAAAATAAGCAAGGAATTGGAGTCAGATTCTAGATATAAAGCAATAAAGGATGAATTGGATAAAGTCATTCAAGAAAATGAAAATGCTATTAATGATAAAAGTACTAAGGAGCAAATTGATTCTATTTCATCAGTATTAATTGAAGCTACACTTAAAGCCAAAAATGCAAAAAGGGATATTGATGATGCACAACAAGAAAAAGATTCTAAGCTACAAGCACTAGCTTCATTCAATAAAATAGCTAAAGAAGTGGAAGATTATTCAAAAACTCTTACTAACCAAAAACATGATGATATTAAAAAGCAATTAGACGATGAATTAAGAAAACAACAGGAAGTTGTTAAACAAGATAATTCAGATTTTGAAAAAATAGAAGATGCTACCAAAAAAATTGTCTAATTTACTTGAGCAAGCAAAAAACAACTTAAATAAAAATACAGATGCCAAGAAAAAACAACCGGATGCAAATGCCAAGGAAAATCTAACTGAGGAACAACAAAAAATAGTTGATAAAATAAATAATAATTCAATTGTATCAACTAGTTCAATTACTGAAGATGTTAAAAATGCAATTATTACTATATCAAAAGGAAATAGTAGGTTATCAAATGAAAGAGAACATCATTACTTTGGTTATGTTACTTTTGATCAAAAAAATGATTTTATGTTCTCCGAAAAGAAACCCAACAAGAAAAACAAAGCAAAAAACCTTGGATCAGGAATTTTCTCAAAGGATTTCGTTGATCTTTGGCGTAAAAAAGAAATACTTTTTGCAAATAATTCTAATAAGAAAAATAGTAGAAAAGCACTTTGCTTAGAAAAGAAAGCAGATGGTAAAATTGTTCTTCCATTTAAGTTTAAAGGTCACTCTACTATTTATGAAATTGAACTTTTTCAATTAGATACAAAAGCTTAATTTATCAAAAAAACACGCAAAATAAATGTGTGTTTTTTTGATTGCGACTACTAAAAACTCAAACTTATAAAATTTGCTTTACATTGTAGATAATAAACCTAAAATTTGTAAAAAAACGTTTATTTATGTTAAAATAATAAAGCAATTTAGAAAATGGCGTTCGTGGCGAAGTGGTTAACGCTCCGGGTTGTGGCTCCGGCATACGAGGGTTCGATCCCCTTCGAACGCCCCATTTTTTATTTTATTTTTTGAACATTTTCACCTAATAAATGACACTTACGACATCTAGCTTCATATTCATTGTAATTACCTAATAAATTTAAACTCTTATTTTTTATTTTTCTATATGAAGTAGTTGCAACATTTTGACATATTACGCAAATAGCATGCAATTTAGTAATTGTTTCAGCAATAGCCATTAAATTAGGCATCGGTCCAAAAGGTTGACGTCGATAATCTTGGTCAAGTCCAGCAATTATTATTAAATATCCCCTGTTTGCCAAATCATCGGCCACTGAAATTAAATTATTTCCAAAAAAATGAGCCTCATCAATTAAAATTGCATCATATTTAGCTTTGTCAAGCAATTCATAAATATCTTCAATTTGTTTAATTGAAAAAGTTCTTTCTTTTAATCCACAGCGACTTACTATTTCGCTATCAGAAAAACGATTGTCATATTCAGGCTTAATTACTAAACTATTAAATTTAGCATATGATAATGTTCTTAATCTTCTTAGTAGTTCCTCAGTTTTCCCACTAAACATGGGACCTGTGATAATCTCAATCATACCTTTTGAGAATCTTTTATACATAATAAACCTACCTTAAATTCTGTGAGTTATTTATTGTTATAATAATAAATTATTTTCTTATATTACATTAAAATTATTAGTATAAATTTTTTTCTTTATTGGAGGTTTTTATGTCATTAAAAGCAGGGATTGTAGGATTACCAAACGTTGGAAAAAGCACACTTTTTTCAGCCTTAACATTAAATGAAGCAGAGTCAGCTAATTACGCATTTACTACTATTGAACCTAATATTGCAATAGTTAATTTAGAAGATTCAAGATTATATAGTTTAGCATCTCTTGTTAATGCTAGAAAAATTGTTCCAGCAACATTTCAATTTGTTGATATTGCCGGACTTGTCGAAGGGGCCTCGAAGGGTGAGGGATTAGGTAATAAGTTTTTATCTAACATCCGTGAAGTGGATGCAATAGTACACGTAATTAGATGTTTTGAAAATGATGATATAGTTCATGTGAGAAATCATATTGATCCATTGGCCGACCTAAAAATAATTAATTTAGAACTAATTTTAGCAGATTTGCAGATGGTTGAAAATGTTCTAGGGCGTATTGGCAAAAAGGCAATTAACTCAAATGATAAGGAATTAAAAAAAGAATATGAACTTTTGGTTAGAATTAAAGATTATTTATCTGATGAAAAAATGCTAAAGGATATTGACTTTTCATCTGAGGAATTGGCAATTATTAAAAATTATCAATTTCTTACAATTAAGCCTACTATTTATGTTGCTAATCTTGATGCAAATTCATATAAAAATCTATCAGAAGCAAAACATTTTTTAAGATTAAAACAAGAATTAGAAAAAAATAATGAATATATAATTCCAATTTGTATAAAAATTGAATATGAAGTATCTAGCTTTTTAAATGAAGAAAAAACAATGTTTTTAAATGAATATAATATCGATAAATCCGGACTTGCCGAACTTATATCTAAGAGTTTTTATTTATTAGATCAAGCTACCTATTTCACTGTTGGAGAAGTTGAAACAAGAGCTTGAGTGTTTAAAAAAGGAATGAATGCAGCTGAATGTGCCGGGATTATTCATACTGATTTTGAAAAGAAATTCGTTAAAGCTGAGGTTATTAAGTACGATGACTATATTGCTTGTGGTGGTGAAAAACAAGCGAAAGAAGCAGGTAAAATGATGCTAGAAGGCCGAAATTATCTAATGAAGGATGGAGATGTTTGTTATTTTAAGATAGCTAAATAAAATTACAAAAGAAATTTTTATATTGTATTTGTTTATTGAAGACAGGGATAATATATTAATTTTTTATTTAATGTTTTAATTTTTAAAATATTAAATTGTAAGAATGAAGTATTTTATTAATGAATATTTTATAAAAAATAAAGGTTAATAATAGAACCAATAGGCCTAAAACTAGTTAGGGTTTTGGGTCTATTTTTTGATATTAAATATGTATTTTTTGTAAAAAACGCCTCATTTATTGTTGAAAAAATTTAAAGTTTTAAAATTAAGTTAAGGGGGATATATGAAAAAGATAAGTTTTTTTATCAGGAATGCCGCTAGTGGTTAGTCCAATATTAGCTATCTCTTATACTAAAAATAGTAACAATACAGATAAAGCATTAGAAATAACATATAAGGAAAAAGTTGGTGCTTATTGTTTGTGTGATTTTATAAGACTAACAGGGCGACAAGATACCAAAATTAAATTTATATCAGGTAATTTTTTTAATATTGATAAATATAACTATATAGTCGGCTATGAAAATGGTGGTTATTCAATCTTTGATCATGGCAGAGAAAAAATAGTAGAAGTTAATCCTTATTATATTTTTACGCCAGAAATGATGCTAATGTTTCCTAATAAGGATGCAATAATATTAAGAAATAGCGAAACATCATTTGATTATACAAATATTCGCGATAGGGATAAACCATTTCCTGGTGACGTTCATAGGTCTATTAAGAAAACCAAAAATGTGACCGATGATTGAAAAGATCAATCTAAAAAAATTGAAAAAAATTTTAAAAATGTTAATTTTAGCAATTTTAATATTTGGAATTTAAGCACCGTAAAAAAATTCTAGTTTAACAGATTTCAAGAAAAATGGTATAAGAAATGAATACAACGGTTTTTTATATGCTGATGATGAAATTGGGTATTCATGATTTTTTAAATCAAACAACAATAAGGTTTTTGGAATTAATGATGCTAAATATTACACAAACGAAGAAGACTGAGACGGAATATGCGGCTATATTGCCATAAATCAGATGATACTTTACAATAATTATTTTTTAAATCCTAGATATTTAGGATTTCAAAAAGAAGAAAAATATATAGATAAAACAAAACCCTTTTATGCAGGAATAATATATGATTATGACACAATGCCATGGGAAATTATAAATGGTGATTTTGTTTATGATTATGAGTATGAAAAAAACTCACCAGCTCAGAACATATTTTTCCAATTTAACTAATAATGAAAAAGTTAAATATTTAAAAGAAAATTGTTTTTCTCCAAAATTAAATGATGTTTATATGGAAGATCTTTTAGAAAAATTTAAATTCAAGAAGGGTACAACATACTGAAATAGGAAAGAAATTATTAAAAATCTATTAAACAAAAAATATGTTGATTATACATTTAGTTATTGATACAAATAACATTAAATGGCTTGAATATTTAGAAAATAAAAATCAAGGTGAATTAGGAAAATATTTTTGGGATGGTGCTAATTTTGTTACTGGAAGTGAAATTACAGAAAGATTAAAGGATTGCGAGTTAATAAAATAATGAAAAAGAAAACAAAAATTGCATTAATAGGCGCGCTAGTGCCAACTGTTGTGATTGGTGCTCCATTGCTTGGCTTTAGCATATATTCGGTGATAACACATTTAGATCGTCTTAATATGCCAATCGGACCATCAATGCCTCATAGAAATTATTTAGAAGATGTAACTCTTTATAAGGATGCCTTTAAGGGCGATAACATTTTAATTAAAAATCCTTTTAAAAAATATGAATTTAAAACCTCTAATAAAATAGAGGAAGTTAAAAAATATATAAATAGCATTAAGAAAGAGGGTTTTTATGTTATCCCATTGAAAATTAAACTTATAAATACATCAAAAGATAATAAAGGAGATTTTAGAGAAGAATTTGAAGAAAAAATATCAAATTTAAAGGATATAGTGCTATTTTATCTTCCTAAAAAAATGATTACTCAATTTCTACCTTATGGGTTTGAATTTGAGCAATGATATGCTACACCATTTCAGGATTTAGAAGATTTTAAAATTTTTAAAACAAGCTCAGAAGACACTTATAAAGACGTAACAAATTGAAAAAAAACAATTCATTCACCTTATCCTAGTTTTTTACAAACAAGATCTTTTCTTTCGGCTATTAATAAACATAAGGTTAAATATAATGATAAGGAATTGGACATTGCAGATATTATAATAATCGGAATAGATAACGATAAAAAAGATGCAACTTTAAAAATTTTTATAAATAGATACATACCTAGTGATTATTCAAAAATAAAGGAATATGAAGAATTGAAAGCAAAGGATGGTAACGAAAAAGAGATAAATATTTATAATTTGCATTATTAATAGGTCGTGTAGTAAATTTTGTGTAAATTTATCTTCTGCTTACTTTTTGAGTAAGAGATTTGAGAATAGCTTACATAAATCTAAATTTATTATGTAAAAATAACCAAATAACATAACAAAATCGGAGAATTTAATCTCCGAAATGTTATTTGGTTATTTTAAATTATTATTATTATTATTATTATTCGAAAATTATTTGCAATTGGTTATAAACAACCCCTCAGTCAGAAACGGATTTACCTCATTTTTCAACTTGATTTTGAATTGTAAAATAAACTATCTTTATTAAAGAGTCATCAGTAGGAAATGAAGTTTTATTTTTAGAAATTTTTCTAATATTTCTATTTAAATTTTCAATAACATTTGTTGTATAAATTAGTTTTCTAATTTCCGCTGGAAAATTAAAAAAAGTAACTAATTCATCGAAATTATTTCTTCAACTTTTGACTGCATAATGATATTTAGAATCTCATTTTTGTTCAAAAATTTCAAGAAATCTTGAAGCCTCATCCAGGTTGCTGGATTTATAAATATTTTTCATATCTTGGGTAAATTCTTTTAAATCTTTATAGTTAACATGTTTTGTCGAATTTCTTATTTGATGAACTATGCACTTTTGAATTTGTGTTTTAGGATAAACAGCTTTGATTGCTTCGCTAATTCCCACTAAATTATCACTCGCCATGAGATATATCTCATGAATGCCCCTTAATTTAAGGTCATTTAGTACTTGAATTCAATATTTTGCACTTTCAGATTCCCTAATTTCGAACCCAAAACATCCTATATCCTTCCAAAGAGTATCTCATAACTATGTAAACTGACTTTTTAACAAGTTTATTTTCTTCTTTAACTTTAGCCTTATTCCATCAATAAAAACCATGGCATAAGTTTTTTCTAAAGGTCTATTTCTTCACTTTGTTATGTGTGAAATTATCTTATCAATTACTCTGTTAACGAAGGTAGCATCAACTTTAACCCTATAGATTTCCTTAATAATTTGAGAGATATCTCTCGTTGAAATTCCTTTTGAATAAAGACCCATAATTTGGCTTTCAATTTTAGAAATATCATACTGGTATTTTGGAATTATTGTTGGTTCAAATTCAGAGTTTTCCCTCGGAATTTGAAGTTCAATTTCACCTAAATTTGATCTTAGATTTTTAGAATAACTACCATTTCAATAGTTATCTTTTATCGCTTTTTCATGCTCATATCTATCGTAACAAGGTGTTTTTTCATTTCTTCTTCTGGTATTATTTGAATAAGATCTTTGGTATTTTGCTTAATAATTTTGCAAACCTTTTCCTGAGTTGCTGGTTTATATTTATCATATAATTCTTTTACGCTTAGCATTTTAATTTCTTTTTTTGGCATATTAAAAAATCTTCTATATAAATATTTTAATTTTAAATATTTGCTATTAGGAGATTTTTACACAAAATTATCTACAGTCCCAAAAAATCTTTTTTCAATAAGTTTGGTTATTTTTTACAAAAATTAAACTATTTTTCAAATTCTTTAATTACATATGAAGAATTGAATAGATATAATAAACTTCCTCAGTCAAGACCAAAAGTAACGATGTCACCGGCTTTATATTCAATATTTGAATCTTGAGCGTTGATAATCATATGATCTGAAGATCCACCTAAAATTTTTAGTTTTTCATCATATGGGATCATGGCATCAAACATTGTATCCAATTTACCGATTGCCAAAATAATTCTTTTTATATCACCAATGTCTTCAAAATAAGGAACATGTCCAAACGCATCAATTCCACAAGCACCAATTGGCATTGAGCTTTTATAATCAACTTCAACAACTTCAACTTCGCATCTAAATGCATCACGATACATTCCATCAATTGTTTGACGATACATATCTTCAGTACCAAAAATCATTGCAAAACCCATTCTTAAAACATTGATTTCTTCTGGCATACGATTTTCTCACACCATATGTAAACTCAATGAGTTTCCGCCTGACATATGAGTTAATTTGATATTAAGTTCACCCTCAATTTGATGTTGGATTTCAACGAATTGTTTCATTGTTTCATCAGATGGTATTCTAGCACCATAACACCCAAAATTGCATCCTAAACCAATTAATTTAACACCTTTCATTTCATTAATTAATTTAGCTGATTTTAAAGCATCTTCTGGCAAAACACCTTCTCTTCTATCGCCTAAGTCCACCATTAAAACAATTTCATGTGGCTTTTTATTGTTTTTTAAACAATAATCACTAATTTTTTTAATAACATCTAAATCGCCATTTAATGATGAATCACATAATTCAATCATTTTTGGTATTTCAGAAATCATTGGTATTCTTAAAAGTTGTTTGTGACCTGGTATATCTTTATATATTTCAAAATTATCTAGCCGTGAATCTCCAAAGTTTTTTATGCCGGCATCAGCATACAATTCCGCCATTCTTCTATTTCCACAAAAACCTTTAGTTACTGCTAAAACTTCAATATTTTTAACCTTGCAAATTTCGATTGCTCTTCTAACGTTAGTTTTGAATTTAGTTTCATTAATAATAATTTTTGGGTATCCCATTTTTATTCCTTTATTTTAATTTAATTCCTATATTATTTGCTATTTTTAATAATTATAAATTCTTTTTTGCCATTTCTTAATAAGGCATATTTTTGTTCGTAATTTGTAAATTCTCAATTATTTTGCAACATCCTATAGTTTAAAATAATTATAGGAGTTAATGTGAAATATAAAAAAATAGAAATCCAGAATTTAACAGATTTTGAGAAAAAAAGAAAAGATATTTATACCGATATAACTAATGAAAAAATTAAAAATAAACCAAATCGCCATAAAACATGAAGTTAGCCGTTTTACATTTCCTATTAAATCTATTAATAAAAAATGCTTTACTTTTTTAAAAAAACAAGATACATTTGTAATGCATCTTGTTTTATAACAATTTTATGATATGGCAGGGGATGCAGGAATCGAACCCGCACAAATGGGTTTGGAGTCCATTGTTCTACCATTAAACTAATCCCCTAGACACATATAAAATTATAATTTATCTTTTTATATTTTTAAAGAAATCTTTTATTTCATTTATTTTGTCAATTTTTTCTCAACTTAAATTAAGGTCATTTCTACCAAAATGACCAAAAGTTGCGGTTGGTAGAAAAATTGGATTTAATAAATTTAGTGTGTTTATAATTCCTTCAACACTTAAATCAAATAATTTATAAACGGCATTAATTATTTCCTGTTCTGTATATTTAGAAGTACCAAAAGTCTCAATATAAATTGATTGTGGTCTAGGCAATCCTATGGCATAAGATAATTGGATTTCCATTTTTTTTGCAATGCCAGCAGCAACAAAATTTTTGGTTATATATCTTGCCATATATGCTGCAGAACGGTCTATTTTGGTTGCGTCCTTACCTGAAAACGCCCCACCACCATGTCTTGCAAAACCACCATAAGTGTCGACAATTATTTTTCTACCAGTCAAACCAGTATCTCCGGTTGGCCCCCCTATTACAAATCTACCGGTGGGATTTATTAATAATTCATAATCTAAATTGAAATTATGTTCTTTTAAAACATAGTCAACGATATTTGTTTTTATAAAGGTTTTAAATTTATCATAATTAAAATTTTCCTCATGTTGAATTGACATTAAAACTTTTTTAATAGTATATGTATTTTTTTTATCATCATATTCAACTGTGACTTGGCTTTTCATATCTGATTTTGCATATGGAAATTTTTTATGTCTTCTTAAATTTTCGGCACGCTTTACTAATTCATGAGCTAGCACAATAGGTCATGGCATATAATACTCATTTTCGCAAGTGGCATAACCAAACAAAATCCCTTGATCGCCAGCACCTAATTCTTTATTGTTGTCCTTGTTTACTCCTTGAGCAATATCAGGACTTTGTTCAGTAATTGCGTTAATTATTTTAAAATCGTTTTCCTTATAGCCTAAATTTTTAAGTATTTTTCATGCTTCCTTAATAGTATCAATATAACCTTTTGTTGAAATTTGGCCACCAATATATATGAGGTCATCATTTGCTATAACGTCACATGCTACTCTTGAATATTTATCTTGCTTTAATAAAGCATCGACAATTGCATCTGAAATTTGGTCACAAATTTTATCTGGGTGTCCCGCACCCACAGATTCGCTTGTTAATAATCTCTTCATTGTATTTCTCCTTTAAATTTCTATAGCTATAATTAAAAACATAAAAAAACAACTCTATTTTATAGGTTGTTTTTTGACTAAATAAACTTACAAATGATACATGTTAGATTTTTTGTAAAAATCTCTGACTATCCACCTTATTCTATATGAACAGGTTGGCATGTTTCATCGCCGTCAAGCTAACAACTCTTTATGTATTTTAATTATGATAAAAGTATATCATTTTATAAGAGAATTATGCCATTTTCACTGATCGTTTTTTTAGTCTCATCATTTCAAATGCTAACTTGAACTTCACCAATATGTCTTTTTTCTAATAAAAACATTGCAATTCTTGATTGCCCTAGTCCTCCACCGATAGTTAAAGGCAATTTGTTTTCTAAAATAGCCTTATGATATGGACTTATTTTTGCTATTTCATAATCACTTAGTTGATATTGTTTTCTTAGTGAATCACCATCCACTCTAATTCCCATACTGCTTAGTTCCAAAGCGATATCGTTGATTGGATCATAGACAATTAAATCACCATTAAGCATCCAATCATCATAGTCCTTAGCTCTTTTTGAATGTGGCTTATTATCATTTAATAGATAACCAATTTGGTAAATAAAAATAGCTTTGTGTTCTTTTGCTATCTCGTATTCTCTCTCCTCAGGCGAAATATTTGGATAGAGATTATATAGTTCATTTGAACTAATAAAGAAAATTTTTTCTGGAAGTTTTGTTGCGAAAATTTGATAAATTTTATTAATTGTTTTTTCTGTTTCTTTAAGGCATTTATATATTTTTTTAACAACCTTTTTAAGAAAATTAATATTACGATCCTTTTTATTTATAACTAATTCTCAATCTCATTGGTCGACATAAAAAGAATGGGTTTTATCAATATTTTCTTGTTGTCTTATTGCGTTCATATCAGTATAGATACCTTCATAAACGTTAAAATTATATCTTGCCAGGGCATCTCTTTTTCATTTTGCTAGTGAGTGAACAATTTCGATATCTTCATTAATATTTTTAGGTCTAAATATAACTGGTTTTTCTCCTGAGAGACCATCATTTAAGCCACTACTACTTCTTAGAAACATAGGTGCCGATACTCTTGTAAGATTTAAGGCTTTTCTTAATTTATGTGAAAAAACGTCTTTTAGTTTTTCAATCGCAAACTGAGTTTCTTTTAATGTTAAACATGTTTTTTTCATAAAAGAATTTTAACAAATTAAACAAAAAAGTCCATTGAAAAATGAACTCTCTTTTAATTTATATTAAACTATTACTCTTTATCTTGAATTGCTTCAAAACCGGGCATTTTATTACCTTGAATGAATTCGATAGAAGCTCCGCCACCGGTTGAAATAAAACTGAATTTTGATTGGTATCCTAGTTTGTTAATAGCAGTTACTGAATCACCGCCACCGACAACAGAGTAAGCTCTTTCATTATTTGCAATAGCTATAGCAATACCTTTTGTTCCATTTTCAAAGTTTTTGAATTCAGTTACTCCCGCAGGTCCGTTTCAAAATATTGTTTTTGCGGAAGCGATAATTTCGTTAAATAGCTCAACTGATTGTGGGCCAATATCTAATCCCATATATCCATCAGGAATGTTGATATTATCTTTTGTTGTAAATAAAGGAGTTTTATCAGCAAATTCATCAGTGTAAGCATTGTCAATTGGTAAAACAATTTTGTCCTTATATTCAATTAAATATTGTTTTGCCATTTCTACTTTGTCATCTTCACAAATTGATGTTCCCACTTTGTGACCCAACGCTTTTTGGAAGGTATATGCCATTCCACCAACAACTAGAACTTTATCAGCAACATTGAATAATTTTTCAAGTACCTTGATTTTGTCACTAACTTTTGCTCCTCCAATAATAGCAACATATGGTCTTTCGAATCCATCTAATATTTTAGATAAGTGTAAAACTTCATTGTTCATTAATAAACCAAGTGCTGATTCCTTGATGAATTTTGCAATACCTGCCGTTGAAGCATGAGCACGATGTGAAGCACCAAAGGCATCATTAACATAAACATCTCCTAGGCTAGCTCAATATTTTGCTAATTCTTCATTGTTTCCCGACTCAGCCTTATCATTTAAATCCTCAAAACGAGTGTTTTCTAAGAAAATAATTTCTCCTGGTTTTAGGTTTGAAGCTGCCTTTTTAACTTCTTCACCTCTAGTTTCAGGAATAAAGTCCACTTTTTTGCCTAGAATTTCAGAAAACTTTTCTACAACAACCTTCAACGATTTATTTAATTTGTCTTCAGGAGCTTTTATTCTTCCTAAATGTGAAAGCATAATTAGTGATGCGCCATGGTCTAAAATGTACTTGATTGTTGGCAATGCTGCATCGATTCTTTTCGTGTCCATAACCATTCCGTTAGAAACAGGGACATTAAAATCAACTCTTAGAATTACTTTTTTTCCTTTAAGTTCAATATCCTTGATTGTTTTTTTCATTTTATCTCCTATATTTTTTAGTAATTTAATATAAAATTTTTATTAATATATGTGTAATTATAATAAAATAATCTTAATTAATAATCAAACATATTAAAATGATGATTTATTGATTGTTAGGAGAAAGATGGCTCAAAAACAAAAAGATACAAGAACCCTGAATTATGATCCTGAGAGCGATAATATCTCAAGAATCATTACTGAATTTCAGTCATATAAGAAGAATGCTAAATTTTTTAAGTATTATTCTGAGATGGAAATTTTTAATTATTTTCAAAAGATGAGATTTATGAATATTATGGATGAAAGAAATAAGGAAATAATTAAGCAAGCCCAGAATAGACAAACACAATTGCAAATGAAGTATCAAACATATATTGAGTTCGATAGATGATCTGATTCTCCACAGGCAACACAAGCAAAACCAATTAGTAAACTAAGAAGAATTTTGGCAATTATTTTTGTAATAATTATTCAAATCATTGTCTTGATAATAATTATTAAATTAGCAAATGGTAATTCATAAAATTAGATGAGGTTTTTAATGGTTGAATATATTATTTTATTTTTTGTAATCTTTATTTCGGTTGTTTTATCAGTTAATTATATTATTAACATTGTAAATGCTAAGAAGAAAAATAAGTCTATTAAAAAGAGTCTTGGAAGCTCAACTAAAATTAGAATAATTTATCAATTGAGAGAAGCGCTAGAGAAGCTTTCGGCAACAAAAACTGGTGCAATTATAACAATTGAAAATAATGATAATTTAGACCCACTAAGAACAGATGGAATTATTTTGGATGCGAATATTTCTTCTTCGATCTTAATTTCTATTTTTAATAAACATAGCCCCTTACATGATGGCGCGGTTATTATAAGAAATAATAAAATTTACTATGTTGCTACATTTTATAAAATAACTAAGAAGTCAATTGATAATAAATATGGTGCAAGACATCGCGCCGGAATGGGAATTTCTGAAATGAGTGATGCTTCAACATTAATTGTTAGCGAAGAAAACGGTGGTATAACGCTTGCTGAAAATGGCGTACTACAGTCTGTTCCTTTAGAACAATTGCAAATAGTTTTAGGTAGAATTTTAAGAGATTCTAATTAATAGCTATTAATTTAGTATTATTATATTTTGTGATTTTTTGATAATTAAAAATGAAAAAACGACTTAAATTAAATTGAAAAATTTATATTACTTTTTTAAAGTTTTTATAATAAAAGTTTAAAAAAATTTTAAAAATTTTTATTTTTGTTAAAATTATTTCATTACTTATTTACTTTAAAATTCAATGTTAAACGTCTTAATTTGGACAGGACATAGATGAAAGGCTATGCTTAGGTGGTTAAACGCGTTTAATCTTAAAGATTTTAATATCTATAAAAAAATTAAAAATTTATATAGTTAACTCGAAAGGAAAGAAAATGGCAAAAGTAGATTTTGACCGTTCAAAAGCTCACGTTAACGTTGGAACAATTGGTCACGTTGACCATGGTAAAACAACATTAACAGCTGCGATAGCAACAGTTTTATCTAAAAAAGGTTTATCAGAAGCTAGAGATTACGCTTCAATCGATAATGCCCCAGAAGAAAAAGCACGTGGTATTACAATTAACACCTCACACATCGAATACCAAACAGAAAAGCGTCACTATGCACACGTTGACTGTCCAGGTCACGCTGACTATGTTAAAAATATGATTACAGGTGCCGCTCAAATGGATGGTGCAATATTAGTAGTTGCTGCTACTGATGGTCCTATGCCTCAAACACGTGAACACATTTTATTGGCAAAACAAGTTGGTGTTCCTAAAATTGTTGTTTTCCTAAACAAAATTGATATGTTTAGTGATGATGAAAGAGAAGAAATGATTGGTTTAGTTGAAATGGATATCCGTGGATTGCTAAACGAATATGGTTTCGATGGAGACAATACACCTGTTATTGCTGGTTCAGCTCTTAAAGCATTACAAGGCGACGCCGCTTATGAGCAACAAATTATGGACTTAATGGATGCTGTTGATACATACATTGAAGAACCAAAACGTGAAACAGAAAAACCATTCTTAATGGCTATTGAAGACGTTTTCACAATTACAGGACGTGGAACAGTTGCAACTGGTAGAGTTGAACGTGGTGTTTTATCACTTAACGAAGAAGTTGAAATTGTTGGATTAAAGCCAACTAAGAAAACAGTTGTTACCGGTATCGAAATGTTTAGAAAGAACCTAAAAGAAGCTCAAGCTGGGGATAATGCTGGTTTATTACTACGTGGTATTGATAGATCAGAAATTGAACGTGGACAAGTTTTAGCAAAACCTAAAACAATCGTTCCTCACACAGAATTTGAAGCTACAGTTTATGTTCTTAAAAAAGAAGAAGGTGGACGTCACACACCTTTCTTCCAAAACTATAAACCACAATTCTACTTCCGTACAACAGACGTTACAGGTGGAATTGCATTCATCGGACAACGTGAAATGGTTATGCCAGGGGATACAGTTGAATTAAAAGTTACTTTAATTGCACCTATTGCTGTTGAAGAAGGAACAAGATTCTCAATCCGTGAAGGTGGTAGAACTGTTGGTGCCGGAACTGTAACAAAGATTACAAAATAATTTTAGTTTGAAAAATATGCTGCACAATATGTGCAACATATTTTTTTATTTTTTTAAATGTCATCAGAAATTAGGGCATTTATTTTATTTTTCTTCTTTTCAGTGGTTTCCTTTATAACGGGGGCAGGAATGCCTAATTCATTAGAGTTTTTGCTAATTTTATTAATGACTTCGTTTGTATATTTATATGCTTTTCCAATCTTTTTAGATGCTTGTCCAATAGAATCTAAACCATCAATAATATTGTTATTAACAGCATTGTATTTATTTTGAATTTCGATAAATAAATCTTTAATTTTTTCAATATCTTTTGCAACTCTATAATTTTGGTTTTGAACAGAGTAACTATATATAAAAGCCATCATAAAACTTGGGCCTATTATTAATATTTTATAATCATTGAATATTGCGGGTATAAAGTTATTGTCTTGAATTAATGTTAGGTGTATGCTCTCAGATGGCAGAAATAATATGGCAAAAGGTGTAGTATTATGATATGGCTTGATATATTTATCTCTAATACTTTTAGCCATTTCTTTAAGTTTATCTTTTAATTTTTTAAGAGCATCCTTTTTATCTACTTCATTTTCCTTATCAATATATTTATTTCATGTATCTAAAGGAAATTTGCTATCAATCGGAATAATGATTTCTTGTTCTTTGGCATCAATAATATTTTTTGACCTAATAACAAAATCTACTTTTTCATCACTTTTTGGATCAATTTTATATTGCTCAAATCAGAGATTATTTTTAAGTGACGGAAAATGGTTTTCTAAAATTTGTCTTAATGAGAATTCGCCAAAATTTCCTACAGTTTTATTGTTCGAGAAGGCTTTGTTAAGATCAATAACACTTTTTTGAATAGTGCTAAATTCAGTCATGCCTTTGTTCATTTCATCCATCGAGCTCTTGATATTATTAAAATGTTCATTGATTTGTTTTGTTAATTTATCTTCAAAGTGTTTATCTATTTTTGTTTTAATTTCTTCAAATCACTCACGATTTCTTTTAGTTATATCTTCAAGTCTTGTATTAACATTTTCTCTTAAAACATTTGATAATTTATTTAGATCTTCATTTTGAACCTTATTGCTTTCTTTTATAACACTAGCTATTCGAACCAAATTATTGTTGATTATTTCATTATAAGACTTTCCAAATTCATTTATTGTTTTGTTTAATTCATTTTTTAAATTATTTATTTTATCACCAATGATTTCAGCTAAAAAAGCTTTTTGATTTAGTTCTAACTTATCTAATTTTATTTCAATATGGTTATTAATTTCATTTAGATGGTTTTGGATTTCATTTTTTATAATTTCCTCAGTTTTTGTTTTTGCCTTTTCAGCTCTTAATCTTTGTGTGATTAAATAAGATAATGTGGAAACTATTCCTATTAGTGCTAATGCACTAATTACAATCAAGGCAATTAAAAGATTATTCATATTTTTACCTCCTTATTTTTAGAATAATGCTATTAATAATTTAAACATAAATAATGTAATATTTTTTGGTTATTTCAAATATTCAAAAAATAGCCTTAATTATTATAAAATTTATTGTAATTATGAAGAAAATGCAAAAAAAAATATTTCTATCATCATTAGTTACATTACCTGTTTTTGCAACTGCACCATTAGTTGTTTCATGTAAAAATAAAAATCAAGTTGAAGAAGATAAAAGCCTTGAATTTAGTGCTATTAAACAAAAATATGAAAAGCTTAATTGAGATGATTTTCTTTTGGCTAAAAAAGTAAAAGATGAAAATATTTCTTATAAGGATTATACTTATGAATCATTCTTTGAGTGGGGTAGTGAAAAAGGGTTAAACGCCTTGGATAAAATAGAAATAAATGGTGAAAGTTCTGATTTAACATCAAAAGAGTCACAAGCGTTGGATAATAATATAACTGCTAAAAAATATATTTCTAAGGATTTTATTGATCTTGTTGATAACTATAATAAAACAAAAAATGATGATGAAAAATTGATAGTAATTTTGAGAAGTCAAAAACTCCCCTTGCCTGAAGCAGCCATATTAGTTTGAACTTGGTTAACAAAGAAAAAATATTTAAAAGAAGCCAAAAAAATTGAGGAATTAAAAAATATTAGTAGCAACAAGATTGTTCTATATGGCCATTGGTTTTATAATAGAGAATATGATAAAAATAATGATAGCAATAAAAAGTGGAAAATTGTTGGATATGTTGTCCCCACAATTAGCTTTAGTGCATTATTTTTATATATAATAATAGCAATATTGGTTAAGCGCAAGAAAATAGCTTTTAAAGCTAAGAAAGGAAGAGCTAAATAATGTATGCAATAATTAATAACAAAAAACCTGTTATTTTTAGTGATGTAGATGGTACGCTGTATCGAAATTTTGATTTAAGACCAGATACCGAATATGATATTAGGTTTGCTATTGATAATGGTGCTGATTTTAACATATGCACCGGAAATCCGGTGCAAGAGCGCATGTTAAATTTAGCTAAAAGACTAAATGTGAGATATCTTCTTTGTTCATCTGGTGCTGAAATATATGACGTGAAAAAAGCAGAGATTATTAAGAGTTGAAATATTGAATTCTCTTATTTAGAAGAAGTAATTAAAATTGCAAATGAGTTAAATTTACAAGTTATTTTTTGAGATGACAAAAATTATTTTTATCTAAAAGATGAAAAGATTATAATTGACGAGGTTATAAATTATCATTTTGTTAGTGACAAAAATAAGAAAATGATACCTAAATTATGGAAAGGTGAGTTTATAAAACCTATTAAAATTGAGTTGTATGCCATTGACGATCAGCCATCAACAACACTATATGAAAAAATATATGATAGTATCAAACACCTAAAAGATAAAATGGAAATTATTGTGACCCATTGCAATATAGAAATTAATTCGTTAGGAGTTAATAAAGGAAGTGCCGTTAGATGAATGGTTGAAAATATTTATAGCAATGAAGAAGTAATGCTAAAAGAAGCTATGACTATCGGAGATAGTAATAATGATACCCCGATGTTAAAACTTACTGATTATTCATATGCAATGGATAATTCATCTAATGAAGTATTAAAAACTGCTAAACTTTTTACAAGTGATGTAGCACAAAATGGGTTAGGAGAAGCTATTTTGGACTATTTATATCGATTAAAGAATATTACAAGAAAATATATGTTTCATGAATTTATAAAGGAGAAGTAAAATGAAGGTAACAAGAATTGGACAAAATTATATTTTAAAGGTTAATAATATTAATAAATTATCTCCTTTTTTTAATGAAACTAATGTCAAACTAGTTGACTTTTTGGGCGAAGATCAGCCGTTAGAACTAATTATATCTGATAATTTAACATTTGAGGAATTGGGTAGATTAATTCTATCTTTCTATGGATATAATAAGAATCCATATTATCCAATCTTTGATACAAGTGAATTCGATGAGAAAGAACTTAGAGAAATAACTTTTGAAACAAGAGCTCAAAAAGGCTTGATTGTCAATGTTGATGACTTTTTATTCAAAAAAATAGAATATCTTGATAAGAAATCAAATTATTTTACAGCAATATTATCCGATTTTTCGGTTGTTTCGTTTGAATTTACTCTTAAGAAGGGCATTAAATACGCCGGAGTATCATTGGCCGAAAGATTTAGCGCTATGCTAAAACAAAACACAGATGCGGTATTAAAACATTCATTAAAATTTAATAAAACAAATAGGGTCGAAAATAGTAAAAACACAAGCGTTTTTGGTATGCAACTAGCAAAATCTTTATATGATAATAATTACGTATATGCTTTCCATAGTTCTCTTGTTCCTTCCTTTGGGGAAGTTTCAGCTACGACGGAATTTTTTGATTTCGGTCTTCTTTCAAGATTAGAACTTTCAACCATATCTAAAGAAATTTCATCAATTTTTGAATGAAGAAGTAAAGATAAAATATATCAGTCATACTTTGAATACATTGCCCCTAGTTTAAATGACCATGAGTTGCTTAATATGGGTTCAATAGGTAATTTTTTTGGTTCGAAAGAATTATCAGAATCTGAACATAATGATGTAAAGAAAATTCAAGAAATTCTAAGTAATCCTGAAAAATATGCAAAATCTGAGAAAGAAATGATTGAAAAAGTTAAGAATGGTGATTTAGACTTGCCTTTTGATACTTCAAAAATTCAAACTCGTGATGATTTGAGATACGCATTTATAGAAAGTTTCGTTGAACCTTTAATTGATATGGGAATTGATGAAGCAGAAATCGTTCAAACATTGAAGGAATTTGTTGCTCAGGTTAAACAAGGAACTTTTGTTCCTGGTGTGCCCGCAATGAACATTACGGACTTTGAAGATGAGTCATTTATAAGAACTGTGCTTGAAATATATAGAGAAAAGAAGTCAGGAAGAGAAAAAACAAGAGAGCAAGAACAAGAAACAGTAGATGAAGATGAAATAAATTAGGTTAGTTCTTATAATATATTATTTTCATTATTTGCTTGTATTATAGAAATATAAAAAAATGGGCCTTAATTAAGCTAAAAATGGTCTATTTTTTTAAATATGATAATAAATATTCTTAATTTAAAATGGTAAACATTCATTATTAAATAATTAGAAATCAAACAATCCATCATGAATATCGCATTTTATTATAGATATTCATTTTTTAATTTTTTATTTACTATTTAAAAACACTAATTTATTAATATAATTCTATATTATGAAACATAATAATATTATTATTAAAAATGCAAGAGAAAATAATTTAAAAAATGTTAATCTTGAAATACCAAGAAATAAATTTGTCGTTTTCACCGGGCTTTCAGGGTCTGGAAAGAGTTCGCTAGCATTCAACACCATCTATGAAGAGGGGAGAAGAAGGTATGTTGATAGCTTATCAAATTATGCTAAACAATTTTTAGGTGGAACAAAAAAACCTGATGTGGATAGTATTGAAGGATTGAGCCCTGCCATTTCTATTGAGCAAAAAACGGTCCACAATAATCCTCGTAGTATTGTTGGCACAGTAACGGAAATTTATGATTTTTTGAGATTGTTATACGCAAGAATAGCAAAACCTTATTGTCCAAATCATAAAATTGAAATTACAGCGCAAAAAAGCCGAGATATTATTAATTATGTTTTGTCGCAAAATGAGGGTTCTAAAATATTTATATTATCTCCAATAATTAATAATCAAAAGGGCTCTTTTGCTACTACGTTAGCAAAACTAAAAAAGGACGGTTTTCTCAGAATAAAAGCTAATGGTACTATTTTGGAACTAGAAAAAGACCCAATTTTGGATAAGAATAAAAGGTGAAACATCGACTTAATCATTGACCGCTTTAGTTTATCAAATGATAAAGAAACAATGTCACGTGTTGCTGAGGCTGTCGAGATTGCTTTATTTTATTCTAATGGATTGGTGACTATTGAGGTTGTTGGAGGACAAATAAACACATATTCAACAACACATAGCTGTAAATACGGCGATTTTAATATGCCAAAAATTGAACCACGACTTTTTTCATTTAACTCACCAAATGGAATGTGTTATAAATGCAAGGGACTTGGTGTCTTGCAAAAAGCATCATGAGATTTAATATGTCCAGATAAAACAATGTCAATAAATGAAGGTGCAATATTAATTTATAAAAATATTATTAATTCTCGCAATCTTGAGTGGCAGGAATTTGATAGAATGTTAGGATACTATGGTATTCCAAAAGACGTGCCAATAGGTGATTTATCTAAGGAACATATAAATATTTTAAAATATGGCTCGATGGAGGAAATTTCCTATACTATTATTTCTGAAAATGGAATTAAATATGAACGTAACAAAAGGATTGAAGGTGTTTGTGAAAAAATTGAGCGTAAATACCTTGATACTTCATCAAATGAAATGCGAATGTATTATTCTCGTTATTTGTCTGATACTCAATGTGATGAATGTTACGGAAAAAGATTGAATAAATTTGCCCTTGCTACTAAAATTAATGGTTTGGATATATATGAATTATGCAATATGTCCATTGAAGAACTTAAAGAATTTATTAATAATATAATAATGACTGACCTCGAAAAAGAAATAACTAATCTTATTTTGCAAGAAATAAACCATAGAATAGATTTTCTTATCAATGTTGGATTACAATATTTAACCCTAAATAGAAAAGCAGAAACGCTTTCTGGCGGTGAAGCTCAAAGAATTAGGTTAGCAACACAGATTGGTGCTAATTTAACAGGCGTTTTATATGTTTTGGATGAACCCTCAATTGGTTTGCACCAAAAAGATAATGAAAAATTACTGAATTCATTGCGAAAAATGGTTAATTTAGGTAATTCCTTGATTGTTGTTGAACATGACGAAGATACAATAAGACATGCTGATTTTATAGTTGATATTGGTCCAAAAGCTGGTGAATACGGTGGAGAAATTGTTGCTAGTGGCAATATTCAAAAAATAATGAGTACAAATGAGAGCATTACTGGCCAATATCTTGCAAAAAAGCTTGAAATTAAGGTGCCAAAATCAAGGCGTTCTGGTAATGGTAAAGTATTAACATTAAAAAAAGCTACTGCTAATAATCTAAAAAATATAACGCTAAAATTTCCGTTAGGTAAATTTATTGCAATTACTGGTGTTTCTGGGTCTGGTAAATCTTCCTTAATTAATCAAGAATTGGTTAAGGAATTGGAAAACACGATGAATAGAAAGGCTTATTATAGCCTTGTTAAAAACGAAAAAATTAATGGATTTTTAGAAGTCGATAAGTTAATTAAAATTGACCAAAGTGCAATTGGGAGAACACCAAGATCTAATCCTGCTACATATACTGGTGTATTTGATGATATTAGAGAAATATTTGCTAATTTAGAAGAATCAAAAATTAGAGGATTTACTAAATCAAGATTTTCATTTAATATACCCGGAGGTAGATGCGATAAATGTGAGGGTGATGGAGTTATTAAAATTGAAATGCATTTTTTACCCGATGTATATGTGACATGTGATCACTGTGATGGTCAAAGATATAATTATGAAACTCTTGAAGTAAAATATCATGGAAAGTCAATAAATGATGTGCTAAATATGACTATCGAAAAGGCATATACATTCTTTATTCAAAAATCTAAAATTAGAGATCAATTGCAAACATTAATTGATGTGGGTTTAGGATACATAAAACTCGGACAAAATGCAACAACATTATCTGGTGGCGAAGCACAACGAGTTAAATTAGCAACTTATTTGCAAAAGAAACCTACTGGTAAATCGTTATATATTTTAGATGAACCAACAACTGGCCTTCATTCTTATGACGTACAAAATTTATTGAATGTTTTGAATAGAATTGTCGATAATGGCGATACAGTTATAGTTATTGAACATAACCTCGATGTAATTAAGAGTGCCGACTATATTATTGATTTGGGCCCTGATGGAGGTAAGTATGGAGGCAATATCGTTGCAACTGGAACACCTGAACAAGTTGCTGATGTTAGCTACTCATATACTGGTCAGTATTTAAGTAAGATATTAAAATCATCATAAAAATTTATTAAATTAAAATATAATTTTATATAAATTATATATAAGTAATTCTTTATTATTTTTTATTATGAAGGGAGAAAGTATGAAGGATTATGCAGGCGTTAGTCTTCAAGTTGGCCCTTTTCACGTATATTCTTTAACTTTAATGTTAGGTATGATATGTGCAATACTGACAGTTGCTTATTTCTGAAGAAGAGAAAAATATTCCTTTGAGCAATTAGCAATTCTGATTTTTATTGCTCTGCCTACCGCTATTGTTGGTGCGAGATTTATCTTTGTCATTCAACAACTAATTGAACATAGAGGATGACCAAATGGGCCTTGATATACAATATTTTATGTATGACAAGGTGGTTTATCTATTCATGGTGGGGTTATTACTGCTACAATTTGTTGTGTATTATACATTGTATTTTCAAAAAATCCAAAGAGGATAAATTTAAGAAAAGCATTTTCTATTATTTTACCTGCCGTTTTCATTGGTCAAGCTATCGGTCGTTGAGGAAACTTTGCTAATCATGAAGTTTATGGACAAATTATGTCTGAAACATCGTTTGCATTTAAGATATTACCTAAGTTGATTAGAGACCATATGTTTATTAATGGACACTATCGTCTTCCATTATTCCTATATGAATCAATTGCTAACTTATTTGCTTATATCTTGCTTGTTTGAATTTTAAACAATTACAACTGATTAAGACCCGGAACCACTGGGGCATTATATATTATTTTTTATGGAATTCTACGTTTCGGAATGGAACCATTACGTCAAGATAATTATGGTATCTATAAGGTAATTTCAGCTTTATATATGGTCGTTGGTACGGTTTTATTAATTCTATTCGAATTTGTAATTAAGCTAAACTTTAATGTTTATAAGGTGTATAAATATAAGAAAGAATGAACTCATAAAATATTCTACTTTATTGTTTATGAACCTAAAAATGGCAACAAAGGTCTATTAAGAAGAGATCTATTAAGTCGTAAAGAAGCAGAGGATCAAAAAATAACGTTAGCCTAAAAAACTAATGTTTATTTTTTTAAAAAAGGAGAAAAATGAAAAAAGTATTTGATGTTTTAATTATTGGTGCAGGTCCGGCTGGTTTAACAGCAGCTTTATATTTATCTAGAAATGAGTATAATGTAGCTTTTATTGAATCATCTGTTCCCGGCGGTAAAATCGCCCAACAATCTAAGATTGAAAACTATCCTGGTTTTGATTTTATAAGTGGTTTTGAATTAGCAACAAGTATGTTAAATCAAGCAAGAAAAAATGGGGCCAAATATATTTATGGAAAAGTTGTAGAAATTAGGAACATTAGCGATAATGAAAAATTAGTTATTTTAGAAAACGGCGATGAGTATTATGCACAAGTTGTTGTTATTGCTAGTGGAATGGCTAATTTAGTACCAATATCAATTGAAAATATTGAGAAGTTTAGGGGACGTGGAGTTTCTTATTGTGCTGTATGTGATGGCGCCTTATATAAAAATGAACCATGTGCAATTATTGGTGGTGGAAACTCAGCATTTGAAGAATCGACTTTTTTAGCAGCAACCGCATCAGAGGTGCACATTTTTGTAAGAGACATAGTTAGAGCTGAAGCAAAAATTATTAACGATGCAAAAAAGCATGCAAATATTTATATTCATTATAACTCTGAAATATTAAAACTTCAAGGTGAAGATAAATTAGAAAGTATTATTGTCAAAATTGATGGAAATATTCAAGAAATGAATATTAAGGCAGTTTTTCCTTATATTGGTTTTAAGGCTGCGACATCGTTTATTTCTAACAAAGAAATGTTAGATGAGCGTGGTTTTATAATAGTTGATAAAAATATGGAGACGCAATCCAAAAATATCTTTGCTGTTGGTGATGTTGTAGCTAAGGATATCAGACAAATTACAACTGCAACTAATGACGGCACTATTGCGGCAAGAGTTATTTCCTCACGTATTATCAAATAATAAGTATGTCAAAGAAAACAATTTTTAAAATTATTCCTACGATTTTTTCGCCACTTAGCGTGGCTTTTTGTAATTCTTGTCAAGTCAGCGAAGATGATAATGTTAATTTAATGGTTCCGTTTGTAGAAACCCATGAAAAAAAAGCATTTGCCACTATTGTAGAGTTAGTTAATAAATTTAATGATACCCTTGATTCAAAATATGCCAATCACAAGATTAGAATTCGCAACTCATTTGACAAAAAAAACATTAATAATAAAGTTATTTTAGAGCTAAATATCAAAGATAGTAGAACACCTTCCTTAATTCTTTCCTACCCTTCTATTGTTTCGGCTATTCATTATAATAACCGATTAGTTGAACTAACCGATATTGCAAAAAAGAGTAATATTGAGAAAAAGATTTTAGATTATAATAATCGTCTTGGTTTTGATAATCGAAATGAAATTTTTAGCCTACCTGTTGGTATTAGTTCAGAGATGCTTATTGTCAATAAAAGATTATTAATTAATTATTTTTATTTAATTTATGACAAAATCAAAGAATCATCAGAACCTTTTTTAGCTAGATTTAAAAATTTTAAAATTATTAATATAATAAGAAGTTTTATACCAACTATTGCAGATAAAAAAAATGAGGAATTAATTAATTATTTAAGTAATAAAATACTTTGCTATGATGATATGTTTAATGAGTTTGTTGATCTTATAAAAAAAATGGAAATTAATGAGGATAATACAAGTATTTTATTTGTTAAACATATCGAAAATTATATTTTTGAGACCTTATTTAAAAAAGCTGGATCTGACTTTAATAATTATTTTCTTAAATACAATCAAGATTTTAAAATAGATTATGCCAATATTTTTAAAATAAATAGGAATGAGTATGAGGAATTTAGAGAAACTCTTATGAGCTTCTATACTGCCCTAAAATCAAAAAAAATTGATATTGATGTTACAAAAAAAATAACTATTGAAGGGCTACAAGACCAACTTTTTACGTTAATAACAACCAGAGCATATAAGTATAATTTAAAATATTTCTTAAATCATCAGGATGATTTTTTGATTTTAGATGTGCCTCATCGTAAAACTAAAGAAGATAAAAAAGGCTCATTTTTTATCCAAGGTTTATTTCTCTCTGCAATAAAATCGGCTGTAGGCGCGAAAAATGAGGTCATAAATCTTTTTTTAGATTGAATGTATAATCAAAATAATAAGCATGAGCAAATTGTTGATGGGAGGCCTCTTTATTTAACGCCAATTGAATATTTGAGCTATCAACTTGATTATATTTTTCCCACAAAAAATTTTAAAAATGAGATAAAAAAACACAACTATTCAAATATTGCGAATGATTTAGTTTTAAAAAATATCTTTGATAATGACCTGATCCCCTTTAGTGATCTCATCGATATAAAAGAATCTAAATTTAGGGAATATATTAAAATATTAGTTGAGAATAACCTTATTGAAAAAATAAGAAGGGATATATCACCAAAACAAGCAATAGATGAATTTCTTGTTAAGCTAGAAGAACTTATAAAATAAAGGATAAAAAATATGAAGCTGAAATTATTTCCTAATTTCTATGAATCTACAAACAATAAAATAAATAGCAATTTCGTTAGTAGAAACAATCACATTATTGCTAAAATTAAGGCAGGATATGATAACTTTAATGAGGTTACTATTAAATTATTAGGATTTGCTATTAAGAATGTTTTATCTAATGTTAGCAAGGATAAAAAATCAATTTTAATTGCAAATGATGGCAGCCATAAATTTTTAGCTTTTTTTGAAAATGAATTAATTGAAAAAATCAATGGTGATCATATAGACTCATATGGTTATGAGAAAAATGAACCTGTTAGCAGAGCATTTTGTTCATTTACAAACAGTGTTAGCGAAGCTTTTGTGGTCATCATATATCTTCATAAATATGATAATAATAATTTTGCTATTTCGTTATATGGTAAGAATAATGAACCATTAAATCATAAAATAATTGAATATATTCTAGACGAATATACAAAAGTATCAATAGACTTAGTTAAGGATAGCAATACGCAAATGCGTAATTTAAATTTTAGGAAAATATTAAAAGAATACACTGATTTTCTTTTAAGTAAAAACTTTACTAAAAACGCTAATCATATTCTCAAAATAGGTGTAATTTCCAGTGCACTACAAGATTCATTTGTTAAGAAAATTCTTGGAAAAAATGATATTGCTTATACAGTTTTAAAAGATACATTTAAGCTTGATAAGCCTAATTATTTGAAATTTTCAATTTTTAAACTTGCATTACTTAAAAATGTCGATTATATTTTTAAATTTTCGTTTGACTATGAAAAGGTCTATTTATATAGAAGAAATAATAAACAAAAATATTTTATTCAATATGATTTGGTTGATATCTCTGACCTTGTGATAAATTATTTATCCTTTATTAATAATTACACAAATACAAACAATGACTTTAAAAATCTAAAAAGTATTGCTACATCAAATCTTTGTAAGAAGGAGAATATTACAAACATAGCTAATAAATATAAAATTAACCTTGGTTTTAGTTGAAAATTTGATTCAAAAAATATAGAAAAACCTGATTTTATGTTTTTTAATGAAGATTATCAGGTTTATTTTAGCAATGATAAAAAAATCAAGTATGATGCATTTTTATTTTTTAATATTTTAGTTGATATGTTAAATTATTATCAAACTCAAGAAATGAGATATGATGATATATGTGACCAAAATTTGGACCTATCAAATAAATTGATTATTAGTGAATTTGTTTATGATTGTCATCCATCAAATGTTGTTGACTTTGAGACTAAATTATATATGCAGGATTCAATTGCCCAATTAAAAGTTAGCACAATTGAAGATGTTAGAAAAAATTTTAAGGATAGTGATACAAAGTATGTTGCAAAGTTTAATTTTGAGCAAAGAGAATGAATGGCTATTAAATACGATGCTAAATACGAAAAATTAATTTTTGTGATTCAAGAAAAAAATAATACTAGAGGTAATATTGCAAAAAAAATCAAGAAGTTTATGTATAAATTTACAATTAAATATGATAAACCATTGATTAATTTGGCTGAATAAATATTTCTGCGAAAATAATTAGTTATTGACAATAAAAATAAGGTATAATTGTAAAGCATTGACAACAGCATAAATAATATTATTTAAAAGTTTTTTCTTTGTTTTATAAATTTGATAGTAAGGAAGCTGTTTAACCGAAATCATTAGAGAAAAAAATATAAATTAAGAATTATTTAATTGTCTTTGCATATTGAAAGGAAAAAATATGTCAAGATTCTTAGGATCAATTTTTAAAAAATCTAGAAGATATGGGACATCGCTTCTAGAAAATAATAAAGAATTCACAAAGGGTAAGAAGAGAATGACTGCACCTGGTCAACATGGTGCCAAAAGATCAAAACCTTCTGATTACCAATTGCATATGTATGAAAAGCAAAAAGTTAGATTTATGTATGGTTTAAATGAAAGACAATTCAAAAATCTATTTACTATTGCCGCTAGAAAAGATGGTGTTACAGGTATTAATTTATTGCAACTAGTCGAATCTAGACTAGACAACCTAGTATTTAGAGCAGGATTCGCTCGTACTAGAGCTCAGGCTAGACAATTTGTAAACCATAATCACGTAGTTGTTGATGGACATAAGGCAAACATACCTTCGATGATTATTAAACCAGGTTCTGTAATCGAACTTAAATCTTCATTAGAAAATAATGCAAATGTTAAAGACGCTCTTGAAGTTATGACAACCGCTGCATGATTAACTCGTGATGGGAATAAGTTTACATATACAAGAATGCCAGAAAGAAATGAGTTTGCAAAAGAAATTGATGAATCATTAATTGTTGAATATTACAACAGACGTTAAAATTTGCGCTTCGGCGCATTTTATAATTCATTTTGGGACATTTGTTAATGTTGCAAATAATGTAGTTTATTCGAAGCGTTTTTTTGTATTAATTTAATATAATAAAATGCTTGCAAATATAGTATAATAATAAAGCCATGAGAACGGTAACCTTGTAAATTGGTCAGGATAGAGATATAGCAGCCATATCGAGAAGTGCAGTGTCTTGTGGTTTTTATTTTAAGGAGAAAGAAATGATTTGCACACGTTTATTAAGTCCTATAAAAAATCAAGAAGATTATGATATATTACCAATTCTTGATTTAGGTGATTTTGTTATTTATAAAAAAATTGCAAGATCTCCATTTTATAATTCTATTGATTATGAATCATACATAAGCAATGAAGAAACTCAATATAATTTCTACTTTGAGGAAAGTTTATATTTCATTTGTTCTTATGAATTGTTTTATAGTCAGTTTAATAAAGATGCTGTTTTTGTTAAAAATATCACTGCCAATAAAAAAATTTCTTATTTTAAATTAAAGCAGTTAAAAAAAATTCGTGAAATAATAAACAATGATGGAAAAGGCGGAACATTAATTACGTTTAAATATAAAGAAAATAATTTTTGACCATTTTATGTTTTTTGCGATCAAGAAATTGCTGAGAAAGAATTTAAATATCTATTAGAAACAGTATATAAATGTGACGTTAATGCAAATATTCAGCTTCATGAAAATTATTTTATTAAAATAAAAACCGCAAATGATGCTTTTTTAAACAAAGAATCATCAGTTTATCATTATGTCCATAATATTATTGGGATTAATATTGAAAAAGCCATTTATGACTTGGAATCAATAAATTAAAAAGTCCAAATGGACTTTTTAATTTATTATTTTTGGTACCTTATTCCTAATTGAGGGTCTGTTTTTAATCAGTTACAAATTATTTTTGAAAAAGAAGATTAAATAATTAAAACATCCAAACAACATATTTGGAAGAAAATTTATCAAATTTTGTCATGTTGTTTGGTTGTTTTTGCATAATAAATTTAGATTTGTGCAATTGCTATACTCAAATCTCTTACTAAAAGGTAAGCCTAAGATTAATTTACACAAAATTTTGTATACTACTGAAAAAATTCTTTTATTTTAACTTAATAAACTCCATAAAAATGGAATATTTATTTTTTTTATACTTAAAGTGGGAAACACGGGAATTGTTCATCTATATACAAATCTTTTAAAATTTTAGTCATTGCCAAATATTGCCTGGTATAAGCAACGAATGATATTTTTTTATCATCTTCTAATAATATACATATTTATTATCATCTTTTCTAATGATTTTGACATTTTTAGGCATTTGAAATCTTTGGTCTTTTAGTATTATTTTTGCCTCATTTTTATTTAGTTTATTTATAACTAAATTATTATATATTCGAGGTCAAAAAAAGTAAAAAATGCTGATTCTTTTAATAAATCAGCATTTTCCCCTTATTTTATTGTTTGGTTATAAAAAAATGTTAAAAGTTTAAGTTATTAATTTATGAAAATCATTAATTAATGTTGCAATAAAATATTTTTTTCAAAGAACGGTGCATGTCTTTGAGGAAATCCGTCTTTATCTAATAGAACGTCTTTTAGTAGCGTATCCTTATATTTTGTTTTAAACTCATTTCATAGTTTTTTAGCAACTTCTTTTCTTTCATCAATAGTTAGAGCAATTTTATCAATTCATATATATTTGTTTTCTTGACTAATTACATTTTCTGATGCTTCAGCAACCATTGAAACTCAATATTCAACAAAATCAATTTGTGAACTTGATCTTCAGAAATCCCTTGTATTAGTTCTTTTTCCGATTAGGCTAGAATCAATATCAAGAGCTACTTTTTCTTTGCCGTTTATATCAGGAGTTTCCTTAAATTTGTTAAATTGCGCATCAAGTCTTGATTTTTCATTTTCATCCAAGAATGGATTTAATTTTAAGTCTTTAATAAATTGTAGATAGTCATAATCAAGTTTCTTTAATCTTCTTGCATTAAAGAATATATGTTTTAGATAATCATTTTCTGCTTTTATGGCTTGTTCGCGTGTTGTCCCTTGATTTGTAAATATTGATTTAATATGCTTAATATGATCGCTCGCAACATTTACTGGGAATGGGCCGGCTTCAGGGGGACTTTGTGTAGAATGTTTTTCAACTCTTTCAATAAAGAATACTACTCAATTTTTTGTTTTACTATCATCTTCTCAACGCTTAGCAAAATTTTCTACTTCCTGTTTAACTTTTTTATATTGATCTATGGTTGTTGTTTGATAAAGTATTTTATTTTGCAACGCCATTCCTTTATTTCTGAATTCACTTTCAGCTGCATGATTTCCTATTCCTTTAATTAGTTGTATTTTTGCAATAATTGAGAATAAGGCTTTCTTCATTTCACTAAAATCCTGGAAGGTTTGAGTATAATCGCTATTTATTATGGTTCCCCCGTTTGCATGTTGCAATTTTAAGTCATTAAGTTCTGCGGCTTTTTGACGATCTATATCATTTTTTATAGCATCTAGTTGTTGCTTAGTAGTTGCGTCAGTAATTCTCTTGTTTAGCATTGATAATTCCGAACTATTTAAACCTCCTCTACCAGTTTGACCATTTCCATTTGGGTGGCTAGATAGGTCAAATAGTTCAAGTTTTGAAACTTCATCTTTTAGTTTATCTTTTTCCTTAATTAAGTTAAGTTGTTGCTTAACCATATCTAGGTCTGATTCACTATCAATGTGTTTTAGTTGGTTTATTAAATCTTTTTTGTCTGCTGAATCTTTTTGTTTTTCGATTTCTTTTTGAATATTACCTTTTTTCTTTTCTAATGCTTCACGATGCTTCATAATAGCTTTACCGGTAATATGTTTAATACCACTATTTTGGCCATTGATACTTATGGTGCTATCAAGCTCTCTTTTTAAATTTTCTTTTTCATTATTATCTGTTAATTTATCAATAGCTTCAAGCGCCCTCTTAACAGCATCTTTTATCTTCTTATTATTTTCATTTAATCTATTAATTTCATCAATTGATTGTGCTTGATCAATTTGATGTTTTAGAGTTTCTATGGCGTGTGATTTGCTTCCACCAGGATAATTAATTTCGTCGACAATTTTCTTTGCATCTTCCTTAGCTTTTTGAAGTTCCTTAGACTTTTGCATAACTTCTTTTTCTTTTTGCATTTCTGCTTCAGCTTTAATAGTTTTAAGGTTTTCAATACTATTTGTTGGGTTATCTAGTCTATCTTGCAGTTTTTTCTTTGCATTTTGATCAGTAATTTGTGAAATAACTTCTTGAGCTAAACGCTTTTTGTTTTCATATTCTTGTTTATATGATCTAACTTTTTGCAATAGTGCCGAAATTTTAGTATGATCAGTCTTAGAAAATTCTGTTAAGAATTCATTTTTCTTTGTCTCTGTTTTAATATTGTTTATTTCATTTTTTAATGCATCAATATTTGTTTTTAGTGTATTAAGAGTCGCTTCCACAGTGACTTTATTTGAATAATCAATATTAGATGTTAGTGCTTGTTTAATTATTGCTTTTGTATTTAGTGAATCAGTTCTTAATTGCGATGAATCTTCTGGATATGCTAATTTATCAATAAATAAGTTGAAGTTTTGTCTTGTAGCATTTGTCACAAGCGACTTAATGTCATTGATGGTTTTAGATAAATTTGTATGATCATTAGGAACTTGTATGTTATCGATATTTCTCGTTATATTATTTTTTTCATTTTGAGGAATATTGCTTAAAGTGCTAATTTTTTCTTTTGCAAGACGTTTATAGTTTTTTATTATTTCATCTTTTAAATCATTTTCATTATATACACCAATATAAGTTGTTGTTGTAGGAACAGTTTGATTTAATCTTGTTATTAAATTATCCTTATCTGCACCGTTATCAAATGAATTATTAATTACATCTTTGTATGTTCCAATCTTATTTGCTCAACCATCAGGCAACGCGTTGTTAGCTTGGTCTATATTTTGTGCTGAATTTAGCTTTTGTTTTATTTTTTGAACTGCTTGTGCGTTATTTTGTGAATATTTCAGATTTCCGCCATTTGCATTTAATTGATCTTTCTTTGTTTGCATATAGCGACTAAAATTAGTTATTTCAGTTTGTTTTTGGTTTAAGCTTTGCATATCATTTAATTTATTAACAGCACTTTTTAGAGCATTTTTAGCTTGGGTTGCTTCATTTGAATTTGGTTGAGGATAAGGAATTTGGTCAATTAATTTATTAATCTCCTTTTTCTTATTAGCAATGCTTGTATCGCTATCTTGTTTTGTTTTCTTTTGTTTAGCTTTATTTAATTCATTTTCTAGATTTCTAGATATTTCTTCTAATTGAGCTTTTGTCTTTGCTGCTAGATGAGGTTTATTTTGCGAATTGTATGTATTAAGAATATTTTGTAGTTCTTTCTTAATTGTGTTGTATTCTTTTTTATTTAGGTTTGAGGTTATATAAGTGTTAATTGCATCTGCTTTTTGTTGAACTTGAGTTCTTAATTTTTGTTTTTGGGTATTAATAGCATCAAGAGCTTTTTTGGCAACATCCTCAGCCGCCGTTAAACTTCTATTAGCATTGATAATTTGAGCATCAGTTAGTTTAGTAGTTTTATTAGCTGCTGGTTGTGCTGAACTAATCGCATTTGTAAGCACATCTGTTGAACTTTTTAATGCTGGTTCCTTAGCCATCTCGGTTTTTGTAGCATTTGCTTTGGTAAGACTCGCTTCTAATTTAGCAATTTCAGCATCAGTTTTCTTATTTGCGGCTACTCTTTGTGTTTCGGCGTTTGTTGTTGCCTGTTCTAAGGCTTTAGTCTTATCTGAAATGCTTTTAATTGGGTCAATCTTTTCTTTGGATTTATTTGTATTAATTTTTTGTTGCAATTGACTAATTATGGTGACTAAATTTGCGCGGTTTGGATCTTGTTTTAATGAATTTAATTTTGCTTTTGCATTTCTGAGTTTTTGGTCATGTTGAGCTTGCGCAGCATGAAGTCTATCATTAAAATCATTTATTGCACGGTTTGCTTCATTTTTTAAGTTATCAATTACTTGTTTTTGCTGAATATATTTACTTTGATCATTATCATTAATAATTCTTTCTGCTTCTTTAATAGCTTCTTCTAAGCGCTTTTTAAGTTTTACCATTTCAGGGTCACGAGTAATAATACGCTTTGCAACATCATTTATTTGATTTTTAGCATTTATTAGATTTTGTTTATTTCTTGCAACAATCTGGGTATCTTTTTGAGTTTTATCTCTTTTGGCTTTTTCAAGTGCATCATGAAGTTTTGACTTAAGTTGTTCTAAATCGCGTTTTGTTTTAGAATTAATATTTGCTTTATCATTCTTATTATAAGCATTTAAAACTCGTTCTAATTCAGTCTTAATTTGATTATAATCACTATTATTAGATAAATTTTGGGTTATATATTGTTGAACATTATTAGCGTTTGTCTGAATTTCACTTATCAATTTTGATTTTTGAACATTGATATTATCAAGTGCAGCTTTTGCAACTTTTTCAGCATCAGCAAGCGCCTTATTAGCTTCTTTTATTTGGGCATCAGTTGCATTTTTACTTGCGTTTTTAATACCATTAGCTGTATTGATTGCTTGTTGCAAGGTTTGTTTTTGACTATTTAATTCTGGCTCATTATCCATTGTGGTTTTAGTTGCATTAGCCTTCTGGATTGTTTTTTCAAACTCAGTAAGTTCGTTATTGGTTTTTTGATTTGCAGTGGTTTTTTCTGTTTCGGCAGTTTGAATAGCATTTTGCAATGTTTTTGTTTTATTGTCTATATTTACAATGCTGTCATTATCATTAATGCTTTTATTGTTATCAATAACTGATTGCAATTTACTAATTACATTAGTTAAGTTTACAGAGTTCTTGTCCTGATTTAATTGGCTTATTTTAGATTCTGCTTCTTTAACTTTTTTATTATGCTCAGTTTTTGCGTGTTGTAATTTGACTTCAAATTGCTTCTTCTTTTGTTCAGCTTCGGTTTTTAGATCTTCTAATTTTTGTTTTTGAGTAACATAATTACTTGCTTGATTATTATCAAGAATTTTTTTTGTTTCTTTTATTGCTTCATCAAGTTTTGCTTTAAGTGTTGTCATTTCATTATCATGACTAGTAATCGAATTTGAAATACTTTGTAATGTATCTCTTGCTTGTGTAAGTGATTGTTTATTAGCTTCTTTGATATCATTATCTTTTTTATTTTTATTTTGTTGTGCCTCAGTTAATGCATTGCTCAATTCAACTAATGTACTTTCAAGTTCATTTTTAGCCTTTGAATTTAACGCATTTTTATCTTTGTATTTATTATGAGTTGTATCTAATTTATCTTTGATTTCTTTGTATTCAGGATGGTTTTTTAATGTATTTGAAAAGTTTGAAACTTCATCTATTTTTTGAGAAATTTGGTCTCTTAAGGTAGTTTTTTCAGTATTTATATTTTTGAGAGCTTCTTTTGCCACATTATCAGCCTGAGTTAATGTTTGAATTGCACTTTCTATTTGAGCATCGGCTAATTTTTGATTATTATCTTTTGCTTGTTGAGCAACTCTTATAGCTTCACTTAATGTATCCTTAGCACTATTTAGTGCAGATTCATTTGCCATCATATCTTTTGTTTTATTTGCGGCAGTTATTGCATCATTTAATTTATTTAAAGCTGCTTGTGTCTTTTGATCTGCTGCATTTTTGGCTTGATCTGCTGCCTGTATCGCATTTTGCAACGAATCTTTTTTGTTGTTAATATCCTGAATTGAATCATTAATATTAGCATTTTGATTATTGTTAATTTGTTGTTGTAGGTTATTAATTACATCAGTTAGGTTTGCTACATTTAAATCACTTCTTAGATTATTTAATTTTTCTTGAGCTTCTTTTAATTTTTGGTCATAGTCAGTTTTTGCTTGTTTTGCTATGGCATCAAATGATGTTTTTTCTTTTTCAGATTTTTCTTTTAAATCATCAAGTTTCTTCTTTTGTTCAACAAATTTATCTGTTTGATCTTTGGAAATTGTACTTTCAGCTTCATTAATTGCGTCGTTTATTTTTTTCTTGAGGTCTAACATTTTTTTATCATTACTTGTTATTGAATTGACAAATGTCTTTAAATTATCTTTTGTGGTTGTTAATTGTTGTTTATTAAGAGCATTTATGTCATTATCTTTTTTAGCTTTGTCTACCTTAGCATAGGATAATTTTTTATTTAGATCTTTTAATATTTCATCTAATTCAGCTTTTGTTTTAGAACCAAGATTATTCTTATTATTGTTATTGAAATTATTTAATTCTGTAGTTAATTTATTTTTAATTTCATCATATTGATTTCCATTTAGGTTATTTTTGTAATCCTCAATTTCCTTGGCTTTTTGGTTTATTTGCGTCTTGATTGAGTCTTTTTGGCTATTTATGTCTGTTATAGCTTGTTCTGCTGCTGTTTTTGCTTCTAATAAGGTTTTATTTGCATTTTCTATATCTTTATCAGCTAGTTTTTTAGGTGTGTGATTTTTTATACCCTCAGCTGTTTTGATTGCTTCACTTAATTTATTTTTAGCATCCGATAATAAAGGTTCAGAATTCGTTGAATTTAGCGTAGTTTTTGATTCATTGATTGTATTTCCTAATTTTGCTAAATTTGCTTCAGTTTTCTGATTTGCAACAGCTTTTTCTCTTTCGGCTGTTTTTATTGCTTGGTCTAAATTATCCTTTTTAGTAGTAAATGATGAAATTGGGTCTCTGTCTTGGGCATTGTTATTTTGATTTATTGTGTTTTGCAAATTTTGAATTACAGTATTTAGATTTGCTGAGTTAGCATCATTTTGTAATTTAGATACTTTATTATTGGCTTCTTGTAGCTTGTGTCTATATGCTTCTCTTTCGGCATTTAATTTTTTAGTAAAGTCACTTATCTTTTTATCTGCTTCAGTTTTTAAACTTTCGATTTTTGAAATTTGCGATATATATTTATTAAATTCGTTTTTGCTAATTATGCCCTCAGTCTCAGCCACGGCTGTATTAATATCTTGTTTTAGTTTTGTCATTTCAGGATCACGACTTGTGATGCTATTACCAACGCTTTTAAGGGCTTCTTTTATTTTTGTTAGCTTTTGCTTATTTTGTTCTCTAATTTCTAAGTCTTTTTGTTGTTTTTTATTCTTAATGTCTTGTAGTTGTGAATCTAATTTAGATAGTAAATCGGTAAGTTGTTGTTTTGTTTTATTTGATAAGCTATTTTTTTCATTATTTACATAATCATTTAAGTGTTTTTCTAATTCGCTTTTTATATTTGCAAAATCATTTCCTGCTAAATCGGTATTTATATAATCACGAATTTCTGTTTCTTTTTGATTAATTTGATTTTTAATTTGGTCTTTTTGATCATTTATCTTTTTAATTTCTTGTTTGGCAATATTTTCTGCTTGTAGTAATGTTTTTTTAGCTTCATCGATTTCGTTATTTGCTAATTTTGGAGTTTGATTTTTTGCTGTTTGTGCTATTGCGATTGCTTGCTCTAAGTTAGTTTGGGCACTACTTAATAATGGCTCAGAAGTCATTGAGTCTTTTGTAGCACTAACATCTGTTATTGCTTTTTGTAGTTGTGCTAAATGCTCGTTAGTTTTTTGTGCCTCAGCATTTTTTTTGTTTTCTGTAGTTTCTATTGCTTTTTGTAATTGGTCTTTTTTATTATTAATTTCTGATAGTGGTAGATTATCATCGATTGTTTGATTATCTGCAATTGCTTGTTGCAGTTCTTGAATAACATCATTTAAGTTAGCAGCATTTTCATCTGCTTGAAGTTGTGAGATTTTATTTCTTACGTCAAGAATTTTTTGTGCATGAGCTTCTTTGGTTTTTTGTAATTCCTTAGCAAATTCTGTTTTTGTGGTTTCTGCTTTTTTACTTAGGTTCTCTAGTTTTTCTTTTTGACTAACATATTTATCTGATTCTTCATTTGTAATGATTGCTTCTGATTCGCTGATTGCTTGGTTAAGTTCGTTTCTTAAATCAATCATTTTTGGATCTTTGCTTGTTATTGAATTTGAAACATTTGCTAATGCTTCTTTTGCTTCTGCTAGAGCTTGCTTATTTTTAGCTCTTATTTCTGCATCTTTTTCGTCCTTCTTTTGTTTAGCAGAATCAAGATGCATATTCATTTGTGTTACTAAATCATCTAGTTGCTGTCTAGTTTTTTGCCCTAGAAGATTTTTATCATTTGCCTCATAAGATTTTAAAAAGGCATCTAGATCATTTTTAATAGCTTCGTATTCGGGCTTCATTAAAACATTGTTAATATAATTTTGAATTTCAACTTCTTTTTGAGCAATATTTGTTCTGATACCATCTTTTTGCTTATTTGCTTTATCGATGGCGTCATTTGCCGCATCCTCTGCTTGCTTTAGTGTATCTTGAGCTTGTTTTATAGCGTTATTAGTTAACTTTGGATTTTGCATATGTGAAGTTCTAGCAACTTCAATTGCTTTTTCTAACACTGTTTTTTGTGTATCTAAATCTGGTTCTTGCTCCATTGTGTTTTTAATTTGTTCAGCATTTTCGATTTCTTGATTTAGTTTGTCAAGAGCAGCTTGTGTAATAGCATCAGCTTTTTCTTTTTCTGCATTATAAAAACTTGCTAAACCATTAAGTTCAGCTGTTGCAGCATCAATATTTTTTAAAGGACCGTTTTCATCAATAACATCATTTTGACTAATCTTTTCTTTGATTTTAGTAATGATGTCAGCATAGTTAGCGCTATTAGGATCACTTTTTGCTTGTTCCAGAACGCTATTAGCACTTTCTTTAGCCTGGTTAAATCTACTTTTTGCTTCTGTTAATTTTTGTTCAAAATCAATAATTTGTTGTTCTGCGCTTTGCTTTAGATTATCAATAGTTTGTTTTTCTTGAGTATATTTATCTGTTTGTTCTTTTGCGATTATTTTACGTGCTTTTTGGATTTCAACATCTAAGTTGTGCTTTAGTTGCATCATTTCGTCATCATTACTTTTGATGCTATCTTTTATAGCCTCAAGTTGGTTTGTTGATAATGAAAGCTGTTCTTTATTTTGTGTATTTGAAAGCAACTGTTTTGCATTATCTAGTGCGCTTGTGATATTAGATAATTTTTGTTGTAATTCTTGGATAGTATTGTTATAACTTGGATAATTATTGTCTTTGACTAATTTTAGCGATTCTAATAATGGGGTTGTTATTTGAGGATATTCATCTTTATTTGCATTAGCAAAATCGGTTATTTCAGCAATCTTGTTATTAATTTTTTCGATTTCTTCATCTTTATTAGAATTAATTTGGATAATTTTTGTTTCCGCTTTTCGATTTTTATCCTTAAAATCTTCAACTAATTGTTTTAATTCATCAATAGCATCCCTATTGGTTGGATCTTCGGTTTTGGTTATTAAATCTTTTAGATCTTGTTTTTCAGGATTATATTCATCGGTTGGCATTTGCGATACAAAGTCATTTGCTTTTTTAACTAATTCATCCAATTTAGTATTTAATTCGCTAAATTTTTTATTGATTTCTTCTTTTTCTTTAGGTATTTTATCAACTATTTTTTTTAGATTAACTTTAACATCATCTAATCTCGCGACACCAAAATCGCTAACATTTGGCTCAATGTTAGTATTATAATCTTCTAAAACTTTGTCTAATTCCTTGATTAATGTCTTATATTTTTCGGAATTTTCATTTTTTAGCCCATTTTGAGCACCAATTAGTTCATTCTTTTTGCTAATAATGTCTTTTTTTAATTCGATAATTTCTTCAATTATTTTCTTGCGTTCATTTTCATCAGCATCACGGAATCTTTTAGCCTCTTTAATTGCTTTATTTAGCTCGTTAAGTTTTTCAAGAACATTGTAACTATTTGAGTTAGCATTGCTATTTGTTGCTTCAGCCGAATTTATTCTTGATTGTAGATCCTTTTTAGAAACATGATAAGTTCCGTTGTCCTTAAATTTTTCTTGTTCTAGTTCAGTGTTAAGTTTTTTAGCTTCAACTAGTGTGCTTATAGATGCTTCCTTAGATTTTTGAAGGTAGCTATCTTTTAAAGTTTTAGCACCGTTGTTATATTCAACCTCAATTTCATCTACGGATTTTTGTTCATTATCTAATGTTTCCAGCGTTTTTTCAGCATCTTGTATGAATTTTTCAAATTCATTAGTTGAACTAATAATATTGTTTTCTTTGGTATATTTAAGATTTTGTTTTGCAATGGCAATTTCTCTGGTCAAATTATCTCTTGCGACTTGCTTTTGAGTTTTTGTTAATAAACTATCAAGTATATTTTTATTTGTAACTAGATCGCCTAACAAAGTATTAGTATTATTGTTTCGCTGTGCATTTTCAATGGCATCGCTAATTTGATCTCTATTATTTTCATATTCATCAGAAGATTTAATTTTATCTAATTGTTGATGTCCTTTTTCAATTAAGCCAGTTATTTCACTAATTAATTTGTCTTTTTGTTTTGTAATTAAATCACTTGCTTGTTCTGATTTGTTGTTTAGATTAGCTAAAGCTTCTGTAATACTATTTTTGTCAAGTTTTTTTAGAGCTTCATTACCTACATTTATTGCATCTTTTAATTCGTCCTCAATTTTTTGAGAACTAAATAAATCACTAGCTGATTCGATTTCTTTTAATAATTTTTGTGAAGAAGGTAATTCTTGGGTTAAACCGTCAATAGCTTCTTTAATTTGCTGTGCATCACTTTTTAGTGGTTTAGCCTTTTCTAGAATATCTCTTAGTGTAGCAATTTCATTATCTTTGCTCATTTTATTTTTTATGTTGGTTATTTCAGCGTCTAATTTTTTGGCTAAATTTTTATATTTGTCATAATCGAGGGTTGTGTTCTTATAATTTTCGGCATCTTTTACTAAGTCATTAATTTGCTTTATTAGGTTTTGTTTTTCTAATGATAGGGTTTTTTGGAATTCTGAAATTTTTTCATGTAAAGAATTTAGTGCTTTTTGTCTTTCCTCTAGGGTTGCATTTGGATTATTAAGAATTTTTTCAGCTTCTTTGATTGCTTTTTCAAATATACCTTTATTTTTGATATCAGAAGGAAATTTTGAATCAATGTTTTTTGCATTTAAAATTTCATCTGTCAGGTTAAACAACACTTGGAGATTGTTTTTTAATTCAATAGCTTTGGCTTTTACTTTTGCAAGTCCATCTTCATTGGTTGCATTATTGTATTGATTTTCCAAATTTGTTTTTTCTTGATTGTAAATAGCTATATATTTGGTAGCAAAAGGTTTATTATTGTACTTAGATTCATAGTTTGCAAGAAGATCACTAAATGACGATTTTTCAGAAATTGCTTCACCATTAAGTAATTCAAGATTATCATACTGACTTTTATAATTCTTGAAATTAATTTTAGATGATTGTAATTTAGTTAATATTTCATCTACTTTTTTGATGTCTTTTATATTTAATAATTGTTCTAGCTCATTTAGTTCTTTTTCAAAGGTTGCATAAAGATCGTGAGTATATGTTTTTTTATCAATTTCATTTTGTTTCTTCCACTCATTCATCTTTTTTATTAATGCTTGCAATTTTGCCATTGTATGATTTCATTTTATTGTTTCATTTAAAAGAACATAGCCCGTTCCAATTGTTGCCCCAATTGAAACACCAGTTATTATTCCGGCTACAACTTTTTTTCTTCTATTTGTTTTTTTCATAAACACCTCAATAAAATATTTTTTGTATAGTTTTTTATATTAATTTAATATTTTAGATAAAAAAAAAAAAAAAAAAGAAAGAGGCTCAAAATTAGGAAATTTTTAAATATTACAAGCTAAAATGGGCTTAAAAAAATAATATTAAATATAATTAATAATATCTACCTAAAATTGGTTTATGTTTAAGGAGTAAAAATGGAAAAAGACAACAAAATTTATTTATTTTCATATGGAACTATTCAAGATGAATTGTTCTATAAAAATTTATTGTCGCCTGATTGCGTAAGAAGACCCGCTTTATTAAATGGCTATGCTAAGTGTGTTGATGAAACTGCATATTTTTTATTAAAAAAAGATATTGCCCATCAAGTTAAAGGCACTCTTTTTGAAATAACAAAGGATGAATTATTTATGATTGATAGATGAGAAATGTTTCCGCAATATCAAAGATTTCAGGCCAATGTTATTGCCACTGATACAAACGAAATTATCGAAAACGTATATGTGTACACTAAATTAGAATTTGGTAAATATTATCTAGCAACCGATGACATGGGATTTTCAACTTCGCCTAATGAAAATGAGCAAAATTTAAAAGCTTTTATCACGTTAGAACAACAAACAGAATTATTTCCGTTGGTTGATAATGCTATTTTATATGAAATTTCCGATGAAGAATTTGAAAAAATAATTCATCTTTCGCATCCGTATGTTGCATTGATATTGGATGACCAAAAATTTAAGAATTATTTGGTTGACCCTTATGCAGTTTTAGGTATTAAAATTCATGATAAAAAATATGCTTTATTAATTTCGTTTGGTAGAAAAAATTCATTAAATAGTATTTTTTATTATCATGCTATAGAAAATAAAATTGAAGGGGTAGAAATTATTAAAGATATTAAACCACTTTATAAATTTAATATTGATTTCTTATTAGATAAAAAGCCAATTAAGTACATTAATTTAAAGTTAGATAAAACAATCGAAAAACCTAAGTTTGGTGTATTTGAAGATATTGCCTATGAAATAACCCTTAATGATTTTGATATCGATCCATTTAGAAGATTAGATATTATTATTCATACTCTTGAAGAAAATATGAAATAACTAATGATTGATAAAGAATTAATTAAAGACGTTTCAACAAAACCTGGTGTTTATTTTTGAAAAGATAAAGATGGCAATGTTATTTATGTGGGCAAAGCCAAAAACCTAAAATCACGGATGTCACAATATTTTGACAAAAATGTTCATAATTCATTTAAAACTAGTGCAATGTTAAAACATATTGCTTCTTTTGATACAACCGTTTTTGATAAGGAATCGGAAGCCTTGATGTTTGAACGAGCTAGTATTAATAGATATAAACCTAAATATAATGTAATGCTTCCCTCTCATAATAATTATCCTTATATTTGTATTATAAAAAAAGCCAATAGTATTGATATACAACTTAAAAATGAATATAAAAAACGTGATGATATTATTTATTATGGTCCGGTTGTAGATGGTGAAAAAACACGTCTATTAATTAAATATTTAGTCCATTTATTAAAAACGCAAGAAGGATTAATTATTAAAAAAATGACTCCGGTAGAGGTAGATAAAAGATTCGCAAAAGCAAAGGAAATAATAAAATTTAATAAAGAATTTAAACAAGAATTAATTAGTAAAATTAGAAGCGCCTCCTTACAACTTGATTTTAGAAGGGCGGAAGAACTTAAAAAAATTCTTGATTTTATAAACGAAAAGAATAATATCCAAAACATTAGATTAAAGACAAAAAAATCTATTGATGTATGGGGCGTATATTTATATGATAATATTTTGTTTGCTTCTATTTTACAATATCGTTATTCATTGTTAAATAATCGCCAAGACTTTCAATTTTGTTTTGAAAAAAATGAAGAAGAATTGGTATTTGAATTTATAGAAAATTTTTATAAAAACAACCTTATTCCTGATCAAATAATTATTGATGATAAATATAAAAATCAGCCTTTTAATAAAGAAATTAGAAATTCGATTATTAAAAAGAATTATAGTATAAATTCTAAATTACTTGATTTAGCTAATGCTAATGCTAAGAATGATTTAAGCAATAAAATAAAGAAAATAAAAGATAAAACAAAAAGCAATGATATTCTCCAATCTTTAAAAAATATATTAAATATTGATTGTTCAAGGTTTGCAATATTCGATAATTCGTTTCAATCAGCAACTAAAGAAGTCGTTGGCAGAGGGATGATTTTTGTTGATGGAATTAATGTTAAGAAATTTAATCGTTCTTATATACTTTGCAAAAATGAAGATGCTAATTCTGATTACCATTATATGTATCAAAATATTAGTAAGTTTTTTTGTGATCATTCAATTGATGAAGATATTAATTTGATTTTTGTTGATGGCGGTGAGATTCAAATTAATGCTGCAATTAAGGCCTTGAAAAAATTTCATAAAAATGTGCCTATTTTCGGACTTGTAAAAAATAATCACCACGAGTTTGCGAGATTAATTAATGATAGTGGCGTAGAAATTAAAATTTCAGATGCTAAGGTATTTAATTTTTTATCGCAAATTCAATATGATGTCGATAAGAGTGCTAAGGCCGTTTATAATAAAAGACACAATAAAATAATTACAGATAGTCTCTTAACAAAAATAAAAGGTGTTGGGCCTAAGATAGAACAAAAATTATTGGAAAAGTTTGGCTCATATCAGGCAATAATTGACGCAGATATTTTAGAATTATCTAAAATTATTAGTACAAAAATCGCTAGTGAAATTAAGAAAATAAAAATCTAAAAGTAGGAATTTTAAATTCCTACTTTATTGTTTAAAGAAAAAAATTCAATTTAAATTTAGATTTATTTAGGCAAAATTTTAGTTAGATAGTCTATATCATAAAAGTTGTTATATGGAATTTCAATGTCTGGTTTTACACCATCTTCTAGATTTATTTCTGATCCGTGATGTTTATATAAATAATTTAATGGTGAACTAGTTGATATTGATGTTCCATCATTCAAAACCAAGGGCAATACAGGCGCGGTCCCTCCTCCAGATTTTTGACCTATAATTTTGGCTACTTTTAGTTCCTTTATGATTCCTGAAAATGTGTTAGCAGCACTAAAAGTATTTTTGCTAGTTAATATATAGTAATTAAAGTTTTCAAATGCATCATTATCATAATAATTACCATCCTTGTTAGCATCAATTTTATATTTTTGTGTTTCTATAATACCAGAAAGTAGTGATTTACTATGCACAACAATGTCCTTATTTGTTAATAAACCAACAGCACGATACATTGCTCCAATATTTCCACCACCATTTCTAGAAATATCAATCACAACATTTTTAATATTTTTTTGTTTTAATATTTTTTGTAATGTATTTCTTAAAAATTCAAATGTGTCACTTTTGATATTTTTTGCATAAATTTCATTATTAGATGCTGTTTCAAAATTGTCGATAATAATATATGCTAAGTTACCATTTATAATAAAGCCATCTTGTTTAATTTTTTGCTCAAGTATGGCTCTTTTTTGCTCAAGGTATTCATTAACTTTGGCATATTCACTTCGTTCAGTTCCATATAATTTAGATGCATAATCATTGATTTTTTTACTATTGTTTGTGAATATATTTAACATATTAATTCTAGTATGCAAGTCATTTAATTTGTTAAAGAATAATTTTGCATATGCCTTGTTATATATATCGGGATTATTGTTTAATAATTCTTTTTTTATATCGCTGATATACTGTTGAAAGTTTGATATATTTTTATATGATTTAAGTCCATAAAAATTATCAAGGGTAAATAAGAGATTATCAAGGTTATAAATTCGATCCTGTGTTGTTTCTTTATCCGCCGACCATGAACCTTGTTGATATGAGTAAGCGTCATTTTCATCTTCCATTAGTGAAAAAAATTTACCATAAACCGCATCGCCATTATAGTAGAGATTGTAATAGTTTTGACTACAAAATAAGGTATTAAAAATACTTAAAGGAATAAAAGTTCTTCTCCCCTCTTTAAAAATATCGATGTGATAACTTCTTAAATCAAATTTGATAGGTCCGTTTAAGTCGTTAATATTTTCAATTTTTGAGCCTTCATAACTTATGAAGCGTGAGTAATTAGTCAAATTGCTTTGCTTAACAAAATTAAAAAATGCTTCGTTGCTAACACTAATAATATCACGATCTGCGTCAATATACATTAATTGATTATTTGAAACTAGTTGTGTTGCATTGATGTCATAAGTCGGTATTTTTCTAATTAGCGAAGTATCAACGAAACCATTTAAAACACCTAACATTTCCTCAATAGCAACATATGGTTGATGAATTTTATTGTCAAGAAAATATAAGTTTAGATTTTTATTTTTTATTGAATAATCTTTTGATGATAAATTTATAAATTTTGTTTTCTTGATATTAAAAATTTTAGAAGGACCATTGTCTAAATAATCAAAATCACTATAACATGAAACAGCACTCAATGATATTAGTGGTAATGGTGTACCTAATAGAAATAAGAACTTTTTCTTCATATTTTAATTCCCTCTTAATTCCTTATAATATTGAAATTTTACGCTTTTATTAAGGTTCATTATCAAAATTATTTATTTACTTATGCAATGATGTGAAATAGATTAATTTAATTAGTTTCTTTATAAAAACTTATTGATTTTGAAAAATTTATAAGTTTGTGTTGCTCTATACAAAAACAAAATTTTTTGATATTTGAAATTAAATATTTATTTTCCCAATTTTATGATTTAAAAATACAAACTCAACTTAAATTAAGATAGATTTATGATTTTATTTAATTGTTTAACTACAATTTTATCAAAATTTTGCATCTTTTATTATAGGATAATAGCCTATATAAAAAGCTCATATTTTGATATCAAAATTCATTTTATATGTATTGTGATAATTAATGCAAAAATAAATTTTATAAAAAGCGTTCTTAAATTTATTTTAGTGCTAAAATATTATATGCAACGGTCGTGTAGCTCAGGGGATAGAGTACGTGCCTTCTAAGCATGTGGTCGCAGGTTCGAATCCTGCTACGATCGCCATTTTTTTTATTCTTTTTTTATATTAAATTATTAATAAAACTTAATTTAATTGTTTTTAATACAAAACAAGAAAAGACCCAAATCTTTTTATTTAAATTTGAGTCTGATGTTTTTTTCTGATATTTTTATTTTTTAGTTATTAGTATGGGTTTGTGGTTTATTGATTAGTTGTTCAAGTTTCTTTGATTTTTCAACTAATTCTTGACTTGTTTTTTCTAATTCTTTTTTAGCATTTGTATTTGCTAAATTTGCTTCTTCTTTTTCCTTTGTTTTACTTACTAAAGTTTGGTTTAGGTTTGTGATATCTTTATTTATAGTTTCTAGTTTTTCTTCTTGTTCACTTATATCTTGTGTTGTTTCCTTTAAGACACTTTGAGATTCGCTAAGTTGTTGTTTGGTTTTTTGCAACTCGTTATCTTTATTTTTTAATTGCTCAATTGTGTTATCTAGATTTTGTTGTGCAATATCTAAAAATGATATTGTATTCTCTTTATTATTTTGAGTTTTTTGTTGCTCTAATTTTGCAAATTCTAATGCTTGGTTCTTATTGTTTAGTTCTTTTTGTTTTTTGTCTATTGTTTGTATTGCAGTTTGAAGTTGAGTTTCAAGATTATTTTTATTTTTCAAAGCTTCTTTTAAATCGGCATTATTTTTTTGTTTAGTCAATGTTATTTTGCTTTTATTTGTTTTAATTTCCTGAATTTTCGCGTTCGCTTCTTTTAATTTAGTATTAGCTAATTCAAGATCACTAGTTTTTTGTGTTACATCTTGATTGGCTTGATTTAATTTACTTTCGGCCTCGTTATTTGCTGTTTGCAATGCTTGGTTTGAAATATTTAGTGGTGTTAATGATTGGTTGGTTTTATCAATTTCTATATCTATTTGACTTATTTTTGCTATAACTTCATTTATTTTCTGATTTATTAAAATTTTATTTGTTTCTACATTCCGCAATGCATTAATGGAGTTTTGTTCACCTATTGTTTTTGCATTTAAGTTTTTTATATTACTTTCATATTCTTTTTTAGCTTCTTGTAATTCTGCTATATTTGATTGTTTTGTAACATTAGCATCCTGAAGTTCTTGCTTCGCAGCATTTAACTCTCTTTTTATCCTATCTATCTCGTTATTTTTTGCTTGAATAGAAGATTTTGTTTGTTCAAGTTCACGCATTGCGTTATTTTTTTCACGTTCAGCATTGTTATATTCTTGTTGAATATTATCTTTTTCTTTAGTTTTTTCGGCAAGTATTTTTGTTTTTTCTTCTAAATTATTTTCGATTTTATTATATTTTTTTTCAACTTCATATAATTTACTTAACGCTGATTTTATATCATTTAGATCATTATTGATAAGTTTTTTTTCATCATTTATATCGCGGTTTATTATTTCTAAAATTTCTTCTAATCTTATTCTAACAAGATGTCTAAGATTTGAAAATTTATTAATTACTTTTTTTAGATCAATAATATTATTTATTTGATTAAAATCTACATTGCCATCAAATTTATCCCGAGAAGATTCTTCAAATATTTCTTGTAATAATTCATTTTTTTTAGTATTGCGTTGCTCAACAAAATCATTACCATCTTCAAGGGATTCAAAACTATCTTGTATTTTTTTAATAATTTCATTTTTATTTTTTTTATATTCATTTTTAAAGGAGTCTAATGTTTGCTGCTCGATTTTGTATTGTTCTAAAGCTTCATTATATTTTTGCATAGCTTCATTTAAAATATTATTGATTTTTTTTAACTCATCTTGCTTTTCCCGCAACACTTGCTCACTGTGGTGTTTTAGTAATTGAAGATTTGATAAATTAGTTTCTTCTATTTCTAATTCTTTTTCTTTCTTAGATAGAGCAACTGATTTATCTTTAATTGAGTTGTTAGTTTCATCTAATTTATTTTCAGTTTCTGTGACTTTTTGCTTACTTGTATCTAATGCAATTGAAGCTTCGCTTTTTTCTTGCGATTTGGTTGTTTTGGCGGCGGTTTTTTTCTTTATTTCTTCTGTATATTTTTGTAGTTCTTGTTCTAGCTTTGTTTTTTCTTTTTGCAGTGAAATCTTTAGGTTATTTTGCTGTTGTAATTCTTTATTTTTTAGAGCAATATCATTTTGATTCTGTGAAAGTTTTTGCTTAGCTTGTTTTGCTTTTTCTATTGCACTCTTTTGAGACTCATTTGCCTTTTTTAATGCATCAATCGCACTTTGTAAATCATTTGCTAATTGCAAAATTTTGATTGATTCCTCTTGTAAATTATTGTTGATATTTAAAAGGTTTGTATCAGCCTCTTCTTTTTTAGTTTCTAGTTCTTTTATTTGTCTGTTTGTGTTTTCTAGGCCTTGCTTTGTTATTTTTTGCGTTTCCTGAGCTTGCGCTAGTTCTTTATTTGCCTCTATTAATTCATTGTTTTTAGTTGAAATTTCACTTTGTTTTTGTGTTAAAAGATGATCGATTTGTTTGATCTTTTCTTGTAGTTTATTGATTTTCTCTTGATTGTCATTTTTTTGTGCTTCTAGTTGATTTCTAACATCAGTTTGTGCCTGAATTTCAGATTCTTTTTGGCTAATTATGTTGTTAATTCTTTCTAGATTTTTATCAGCATTTTGTTTTTGGTTATTTATTAGTTCTTTTTTATTTTTTGTTTCTTCAAGCTCTTTGTTTATTAAAGAAATTTCGTTTTGTTTTTGGACTAAATTTTGGTTAGCCTCATATGATTTTTGTGTTGCATTTTTTTGGTTATGGTCAGCTTGCTTTAATTCAATAATTGCCATTTGAAGTTCTTTGATTATTGCACTTAGTTTTTTTGAATCAATAGAAGGATTTGTTTTGGGTGAGTCTTTATCTTTTTTTAGATTTTCATTCTGTTTTTTTAATTCCTGGTTTTTTGTAAGTGAATCTAAGAGTTTTCTTTCTAAATCTTCTTTAATTTTTTGCGCTTCTTTTAATAGTTTATTTGTTCTTTCTTGTTCTATTGCTTTCTTATTAAGTTCAGTTATATTGTTTAATGTCTTGAATTTATGACTTAAAATAGGTTTATTTTTAAAAATTATTTGAAATTCATAATCAGTGCTAGATTCTAAAGGAACTTCGTTTCTTTTCTCACCCCAAGAAATAGTTTCATTATTTTTGTTTATAATGTATTTCTTTTCAAGAAAAGCTTTTGGATTATTTTCGGGAAAGATTCTTGCTGTAAATTCGGTGTTTTCATAATTTTTATAGTTTTTTAGTATAAATGAAGCTGAGTTACTAGTTATTTTTTGTTTGTTTATTTCTAACTTATTTTGGTTATTGCTAACTAGGTATGCTGTTATTATGGCGCCAGTTGCTAATGTTGCTGCTATCGCTAGTTCTGCTCCTAGTAAAACTCTAGGTGTTTTTTTCTTTTTTGTTTTAATTTCATGTTTGTTTTCAGTCATATTTAAACCTTTTCTTATGTTTTGGTATTTAATTTTTTTACTAATATAATAATGTTTTTTTTTTTTTTTGAATTTCGGGTTATGAACATTGGGCAGGGTTATAAATTGGACATCAAATTTGAACTTATTTTGCTATTGAAATGTGAAATTTACTAGCTTTTTTGAAAATTTAGCCTAGTTAATTTTGCTTTTTTTTTTTAAAAAAAAAAAAAAAAATAGAGTTTTAATAATTGCATAACAATTTATTATTAAAACTCTATTTTGAATTAGATTATTGACATTACAATAGAAAGAACAAGAACAAACAAGATTATGCCGATTACTGAAATTGAAAGTTTTTTTAATTTTATAGTACCGAGTTTTTTGCTTTTTATAGCAATAAAGGTAATTGCAATTATTGTTAATAATGCACTAATTGCAAATATTGCATAACCAGCTTGGTTTAAAGCTTTCTTTCCTTCTAGATTATTATCTTTAATTTGAATTTCCGCTTTTAGATATGAATTTGTAAATTTTTCTTTGTCCTCTTTTTTATCTGGCTTTTTATTATCGATTAAAGCAGCAAGAATATCAAATCTTTCAATAATGTTTTTGACTTGTTTAGTGTAATTATCATATCAGCTAAAAATATTAATAGTTCTTGAACCAGTTGAAGAAATTAAACGAGATATTTGTTTATTTATAAGGTCATAATATTGATTTATTAAATTTAAATCAAATCCATTTTGAGCAAAGTTTTTCTTAATAATGTCTTTATTTATCTTAATTATTTCTTCAAATTGTATTAAAACAGCTTTAAGAGAGCTAGCAAGACTACTAAAATAATCTACACCATTGATTGTTGAAGAAAATAAACTAGTTAATAATAGATAATTTGAGTTTTTAATGTCGGCTTCGATAACAGATTTGTTATTTTCGTTTTTTAAGAGATTTTCAGCAGCTTTTGTGATTATATCGTTAGCAGCATTTACATACGATTCTTTATTAGTGATTAAAACCCCTGTACCAACCATATTATATAAAACGCTACGTAGCGTATCATTTCTTAAATCATTATAGTTTATTTTGTCATCAATTCCCAAAGCGGTAAATATTTTGCTAAATAGTTGTTTATTTTCTTTAATTATTTCTTCATATGCGTAATTAAGTGATTCTTGTTCCGGAGAAGTATCAATATTTATTTTAATTACATAATCACGACTCTTTTTAGGATCTACTCTATCGCTAATTCTCACTGTTGCTGATAATGAATTTCCCCCTTCACTTTTTAGATTAATTACGCTATATTTAAATCTAGTGTTAATGGCATTATCAAAAAAGAATATCTTTTCTTTTTCTTCTGCTTTTGAACTATCAAAAAACGTTTTTAGATTGTTTGCTGTTTTAGATGTGTAAATTGAAGAAACATTAGGTATTAGCGAAGGAAGAGCTTGAATTTGCTCTTGGGTATCAATTTCTTTTTGTTGTTTATCCCCGGGAATTATTGGCGGTTTTCTTATTGGTTCATCTTCTTTTTTATTTTTTTGTTCATCAAGAATGAATTTTTTATTCTGATCAAGATCAAATTTAACAAATTTCTTATGCAATTTCGAAACAATGTAATCTTCTCATGATGCAAAGTCTTTGGGCTGAGTAAAACTAAAACCATTAATTGTATTTTCTTTTTCTTTGAAGGTGCCGAATTTAATATTAATTTGTTCTCCTATTTTAGGAATGTCTACCTTGTCAAAAAGCATGTTTGGAAGTTGCTTTTGCAACGCACCAAAGTAATCCTTTATTAATTCATCAAGTCTTTGTTTGGTAATTGTATTAAGTTGTTCTTTATCTTTTGTAATTTTTCCATTTGGCTTAATTTGTTCTTCATAGTTAGTTTCTTTAGTTTTTCCGACCTTTATGTTATCAAATTTTTGCCCTTCGTATTCAACTACAGATGGAATGTAATTTTTATTAGTTGACATTACATATGGAAAAACAATTGTGAAACCAAGGTTATTCATATGCTTAGTTTTTAATGCATCTTTGTTTTTTTCAAGATACTGTTGTAGGACTTGGATGTAGATGAGTTTTTCTAAATTAGGTTTAAAATCCTTGTCTAAATCTTTCAACAATTTTCCTTTTTCATTATCAAGATATTTAATAGTAAAGTCAATTATTTTTTCAACATTTTTTTCCACATTATCTTTTGTAAATTTGGCAAAGGTATCAAAGTCGAGAGCTAGGCTAGGTTTTTCTGGAGCTTTTGGTTTTTGCTTATTTGGATCAGCGGGTTTTTGAGGCGCATCTTGTTTGAGTTCTTTTGTTTCATCTTGACGATTGTAGGCAGAAATAAGAGCTAACGAGGGAAGCGGGATCACACTGATTAAACTTAAAGAGAATAATTTATTTTTTAATTTCATAATTTTCCTCCTTGACTAATTTTAGTTTTTGCTCCATTTTTAGCATATATAGCCTTTGCTTTAAATGTTTTTCTTCAAGAAATTGGTCAAGACTTAGTCCAATTTTTTGCAATGATTCATAGTAATTAATTTTGGTTGTTATTTCTTTGATTTGCAAATTATCAAATTTTATCTTATTGTTTTGTTTGTATAATTCTAACTTACTAAATGAATTAATGTTAATTTCGTTTTCTTTGATGATTATATTTGCGTTAATTAAAAATAAAAATAATTCTTTTTCTTGATCAAGGTCTCTAATTTTAATAACTGTGTTTTCAAATGCCATCATTGAATTCGAATTAGCAAGACCCCACTCATCCTCTTCATCAATATTGATAAATAATATGGCATTTCTGATTGATAGATGTTTATTACCAATGAAGTGAATATTAATTTTAAATGAATTATTATTAATCATTATTTAATACCCCCAAAACCTTCGTTTGCTTTTGTTAATAAAACAATTTCTTCAATTTCCTTTTCGCGTTTAGTACGAATTATTTTTTTCTTAACCTTTGCAATATCTTCTTCAATTTGATTAATAATTTTATTGGTTGTAACAAGGTCATTTTTGGCATTGTAGAAAAATGATTCAATTAACAATGAATATATAGCATTTTCTAAAATGATGTTTATTTCATTTTCAACAAAATCCTCAATACCGGGATAAATTTTATACCCAGAAATATCACCAACTGAATTTTGTTTATCAACTTCATTTACTAGTTTATTAATGTTGAATTCATCAATAGGAAGAACTGTAAAGTGCCCGTTATAATTTTTGTTAGTATTAAGAACAAAATTAACTTTTGAATAGTTATTATCTATATATAAGGTCTTAACTAATTGACTAACTCTTCAAGCAAGATTGGTAGCCTGTTTTTCTTCTTCACTAAAGGATTTTATTACGTTAAACTTGTTTTGATTACAAAATTCACTAGCTCTTTGGCCAATTGTTATAAAATCATCGTGTTTAGGATTTACATTTGTAAGTAGCTTTTTTTCATATCTACTATATGAATCTGTTGAGTATTTTTGGTTCTCGGTCAAATAAATCCAAAGTACTGATCGTTTTTTAAATATATTACGTAGTTTTTGAATAGTTTTATTATTATTTTCAGAATCATTAATTAACTTATTTTTTATTGTGTATTTTTCCTTAATAGCATTGATTAAGTTGATATTTAGCAATGCATTAGAAATATTGAATTTTAGCTTTCTCGTAAGCTTCATTATCTCGATCAAAAGAATATTTTTGGAATTATTTACCTTTGTCAATATTCCTTCAAGGTTTTGTAATTTTTCTTCTCATTTTTTTAAATGCATACTATCATCCTATAATACTTTTTTCGTTGTAAAATATGTTTAATAAATTAGATTCATTATCTGTTTTAACAATAATATTTTCAATAATTTCAACAAAGAAATTCTTATTTAATAATTGCTTTATCTCTTCATTGAAGTAAAGTGCTATTTTTGATTTAAATAGGTTAGTTTCAGTTCTTAGATTAATTGATTCAATATTTGTTGATGGAAATTGCTTTATAAATGGTACTAGGTAGTAATTATTCAATCTTTCGTCCAATTTATAAGATAAAACAAATTCATCAAAAATAATTTCATATTTTTTATTTTGAGCCTGTTTTAGATAATTAAACAATTTTTTAACATCCATATCCTTTGATTTTGTTTGAGCTTTTAATTGAATTGTTGACATTAATTTATCAAAGGAGATAAAGTTAGGTTGTTTTTTTAGTTGCATGAAATCATAATTAAATACTTCTAAATCATTTTGTACGGCTTTTAAAATATTTTGTTCTTTCCTACTTAACTTCATTTGAAACTCCTTGGTTTATGACATTATTTTTCTTCGTAATTACTGTTAGAGTTCAAATTAGATTTATAACAGTTGATATGTTAAATAAAACAGCAAAACTTAAAGTAGTGATTACAAAAATTTGGTCCAGCGAAAGTTTTGAAGGAATATTGTAGAATGATTGATTATTATTTGAAAGTAGTAATGCATTTAAACCATTAATTATTAGGGTAAATATTACTAATAAAACTAAACTCTTCAATATTATTGAAACATATATAGGTTCATTTGAAGTTTTGTATTTATAAAGCATTAATATTAAAATGCTGAATATTGAAGAAAATAAAAGAGTAATATTTGTGACAATAATTTCTTGATTTTTTAAACTTACAATTGCGGTTATTATTCAAATTAGTGTAAAAATAAAGCCGGTAAAAATTGTATTTAATAAAACTCCTTTAATTTTTAGTGGTTTTAGAAAACTTACTAGGACATAACTAATAAAAAATAGGACAATAAATATTAAGCCAATAAGATAAATATAATTTCTTGATGGTTTTTCAGCATCAATGACATTTGAACTTGTTTTATAAAATAGTGCACGAATAAATCAAATTACAGTAGTAAAGGCAAAACCAATATAAAGAAGTAGTCTTTCTCTAGATTCATTATTTTTTTGTTGTTTTGATGCAGTTCATAAAATTCTTTCGATATTAATCCCAAATATTAGCACTCCTAATGTAACAAAAATTAGAATTAAGTAAAATAGATTAATTCCACTTTTTTGTGAAAATAAACTTATAAAGAATTGATGTACAGGGTTATTATCTAGAAAATCAAATTTTTGCTCATCTTTTTCGATGGTGAATATTCATGCTGATATCGTAGCCATAAATCCTATGACTAAAATTGATCGAGAAATAATTGAAATAATAAGAGTTTTTTTGTTTTTATAAAATAAAGGATTAGTTTTTTTCTTTAATTTGTATGTATAAATTGCATAGGCAACATCGACAATTAATAATATAACTGATAAGAATGATAAATAGTAGTAACTTAGTGTTTTTTCACTAAACATCGTAAATAACAATATTACAGAAATAATTGATAGGGTTGAATATATGATAAATCAAGGTATATATTTTTTAGCCGATTCTTTATGGGTGAAGATATTAGAAAAGTTTTTGCTAATTGTGTATAAAAAGATACTAATTAATAGTGAAATTCTGAATATAGCGAGGTAATTAATACGTTCCAATGATAAACTTGAAAAGTTTAGGAAGTATTCGGGGGTATTTGTAAAAGGAGCGAAAAGTTTTGTTGAAAAAATTGTTATGGGGGCAAAAAATAAGATTAATCCTGATAAAAAAATAAACAAGGAAATGATAGTAATTTTCAAGATTGATACTAACAGATTTTTTCGCTTATTATTGAATAATGACTCAAAGTCATCATATATGCGATTTTCTTTGACTGTGGAATTTTGCATTATCTTGTGGTTCCTTTCTTAAATTTAAATTGCTCTGGAATATTCTCATCACCTAATCCGTTTGTAAATAGGTTGGTTTTTTGTAGATTTGGATAAAGATTTTTTAGAGCTTGTCTATATGATTTTGTTTGATCCTTGCCACCACCATAAATTAAGTCATATTCTGGAAGATTATATGTTCCAAATAAACCTTGATAATTAAATCCTTCTGATCTAAACGCAAGAGCAAGCCCGGTTCTTGCATATTGATTGGTTGTATGGTGAATAGCGACTAATTCATTATTTTGGTTTCTAATTGATGAACCAGATGATCCGCCAGCTGGTGCTCATCTTCTTGGGAGATAGTTAAGACTCATGCTGATATATTTTTTGTTTTCATATTCAAATAATTTATCACCATTGATTGGTGCACTAATAAAAGAATCTAGAACCCCAGGTTTGTCAGCGAATGAACGATAACCAATTTGATATGATAAATAATTTCCTCTATTTAGCACATCACTAGGGAATGAAGATGGCCCGTTTTCAGAATTGGTTAATTTTGCATCATAAAAGTCATAATTAGCATTAAATCATAAACTAAATGAATAACCAAACTTTGCCCTTTCTCTTTGATCATCATCGATGTATGCTTTTAAATAGAAATCTTCACGGGCGCTTGGCCATCCAACGGCAAATAAATGATCAAGACTAGGTGGAATCTTTCCGCTTAACGGATAATCTATTGCTTGATAATCCACAAGATATGATTTGCTTCTAAATTTGATATGAGATTTTTTATCATTGGCATAATCATTTGTAACTTCTTTAGCTAGATTGAAATCTTTTTTAGCCTTTAAAGCTTCAGTTAAGGTTGCTGAATTAGAGGATGCTGAAAAATCTTTAATTTTTTCAAAGTCAATTTCAATAACAGCAAAATCAGCAAATTCTTCAACACCTTCATAAATTTTCTTTTGACGTTCTGATAAAAAATCAGTTGGATGAGTGCTTAGGTAGTCAGTTGCATTAAAAATGGTTCTAATTGCATCTTTATTTTGAGTTCCAAAAGTTGTGATATTGTCATCCATATCTGATATTCTTAGTTTTGCTCCGCTATGAATGTCTTTATTAATTCTTGTTAATGAGAATCCACTTAAATCCTTAGTTATAGCCCTTGCAACGTGGGCATTTGTTCCAAAATATCATTTAGTTGGATATTTTCCTGTGCTATCTGGTTGAAAGTCTAGAATTCACATAGTACCAGATTCAACATTATTTTCCTTCTTTGATTCAGCACGTTTTTTGTATTCATTAATTTTTTGCTCTAATTCCTTAATTTCTGCCGGTCTTGTATGTTTTTCGAAATGAGTTATTCTATCATCATATTCTTTAAGACTTTGTGTTTTTTGCTTGTTAAGACTTTCCACAAGATGTTCATCAGTATTTTCTTTTATTTTTTTATCTCAATCTGCTTCAACTTGTTTTTTATCTTCTTTTAGCTGAGTAATTTTTTCTTGAATTTTTTTCTTGAAGGTTTCTTCATTTTTTTCATCTTGTCAGAATTTAATTAAATCATTAGATTCAGAAATTTCTTTTTCATAAGTTTTGTAATTACTTATTGAAATTGAAAATGTTTGTTTAGCTATTTTTAGATACTGTTCGTTAATGATTGTTCTTGCGACACCGATGGTTTTAAAAATATCTGGTTTTCCTAATGAATCAATTAAACTAGGTTGCTTACCAACCTCAACACCATTTAATTCCAATCCATCTAATGTGCCATCTTGTTTGTATGTAGGGACACTGAAACCTTTGTAGGCGGAATTTTCATAGGTATCTAATTTTAATTCTTGCGCTTTTTGATCAAATTCTTTTTTCTTTGCATCGCTTATATTTAGGAAAGCTCTGAAATCTTTTAAATTATTAATACCGTTTTTCTTATAATTATCTTTCAGTCTTTCTACATATTCATTGTTATCTTTTTTATAACGATCATATTGACTTAATTTTTGATATTTTTGAATTTCACTTTCTTCAATTTTTTCATCAGAAACTCTTCCATTAGGTCTATTACCTTCACTATCAACATTGAAATTATTTTTGTTTAAACCTGATAGTTTAAATTTGTAATTTTTTTGCGTGTTAGTTGCTTTGTTTCTAAATACAAGTCTAATTTCAGCTTCGCCAGTGGTGTTGGCCTTATCTTCCAAATCAATATTAAAGACACTAAATTCAATTTTTTTGTTTATCGCATCATCTTTGGCTTTTATAACCAGTGATGCATATTGTTTTTGAAGTTGACTAGGAAAGATTTGCTTTTTTTCATGATAAGGGAAGAGATTTTTAAAAGATAAAACAAAATTAGTCTCAATATCTTGGGAACTAGTTAATCTATTAAAATCAGCTAAAAATTGTTCATCAGAATATTTAAGAGTGCTATCAATTTTTGGTTTACCATCGTTTTCTTCGTTAATTTTGCGAATATTTTCTAGTTCACTAGAAATTTGATTGTTTAGTTGAGATAATTTAGTTTTTGCTTTTTTTAGTTCAATGTTACTAATGTTATTATCTTCAAGCAATTCATTAATTTTTTTAATTTCATTTTTTGATTCGATATAGGCCTTGCTTTTGAAATTTGTTTTATTTTCATTTTCAACATTTTTTAATAAACCTTCTAATTTAGTAAGGGCTTCTTTAACTAAACGCTTCTCTTTATTTTGCTCATTTTCACATGAAATTAAGCCTAGAGTAGGCAGAAAACTTAATACCGATGATGATATTAAAATATTTAGCAAAGTGCGTTTTTTCTTTGTATTCATAATCTTTCCTTTCAAATGCTATATTTTTATAATTTATAGTTTAAGGTTTTAATTTATAAATTAAACTTGTATTCAATTATTAGGAATTATATACTACTTTTATTTAAAAAACGAGTTTTTTACTCGTTGTTTAAACCTAATTATTTTTTTAGTAATGAGTTGAATTTTTTTTGGGTTTCATTATCTATAGAAACTATCGAAACTGCTACGGCCCCAATTCCTGTATGAATAGAAACATCGGCTGGTAACTTGTATGTATAAATTGGAATCTGATCATTTATGATGTTTTTAAATTTTGTCAAAAGCTCCTCAATCATTTCATTATCTGAATGAAGAACAAAAAGCACTTTTCCATCAGGAGTGTCTTTGTTTTTATTTCACATATCTGTAACAGTTTTTTCAAGTGATTTAGTAAATACGCGCCCAATTGAATCCTTTTCTAATACACCATTGTCAAAAGCGATTAGTGGAACTATTTTTAATAATTTAGCTATTGCAGCAGCGCCTTTTGAAAGCCTTCCACCTTTGACAAGAGCGTCGTTAAATTGTGGAATTAAGATTAATCTTTCATTATTTATTTCAAAATGTTTTATAGCATCTTTAAAAGAAACACCTGAATTAATTTGAGATTCAAATTTAAATAAATCTTTTAGAATCAAGAAGGAAATTCTTTTTGATTCAACAATATATACTTTGTTGTTATCTTGAAATTGTGTTTTAAGAAATGATGTTTGTGATGATAAAAATTTAGAGATAGGATAAACTAAAATTAAATCATACTCATTTAAGTATTTGTTTATCTCGATATCATTAATCGCTGGCGAAGAAGCTGCAGTGGTGGCATTAATTTTTTTATTTTCTCTTCACATTTTAGCATAATCATCAACAACAATGTCTCTTCCGATTTGATATGTTTTACCGTCTATTTCGCATTGCAATGGTATAAATCCTCAACCAAGCTCATTAGCCTGCTTTTCCGTTAATCCAGATGAAGAATCAACAATAATTTTTATTTTCATACATTCCTCCTAAAAAATGGTTGTAGCAAAATAATTTAGTATTATATATAAATAATTTAAAAAAAAATTATAAAAACCCATAAAATAAGTTGATTTATTAAATTTTTTATATTTATATTTATGTTTGCCATTAGTACTTTTTCGTTTTTTAATTAGTATAAAAAGTTTTAAAAATTAAAAGTTAGCTATAATTTTAAAAATATTAAACAATAGAGTTTTAAAATAATCATAACCAAACTAGTTGGTCTTAACTTAAGGAGTTATTTACATTATGAATTTTTTAGAAGAGCTTAAAAACAGAAAAATACTAAATAATATTTCTAATGAAGAAAAGTTTTCTCAAATTTCTCATGATTCAGGAATTTATATTGGTTTTGACCCCACCGCCAAAAGTCTTCATTTAGGAAATTATTTGCAAATTGCTACTTTATTAAGATTTAAGAAACAAGGCTATAAGGCTTATGCAATTCTAGGAGGGATTACTGGGATGATCGGTGATCCAAGTTTTAGAAAGAGTGAAAGAAGCTTCCTTGATCAAAAAACCCTTATCAACAATAAGGAATCAATAAAAAAACAACTAGAAAATTTTGGTTTATCAGTGATTGATAATATCGAATTTTATAAAGATATGACGTTATTTGATTTTCTTTCACAAATAGGAAAAATGATAAATGTAAATTATTTATTAGAAAAAGAAAGTATTGCAACTCGATTGGATAATGGATTAACATTTACTGAATTTAGTTATCAGCTTATTCAAGGTTGAGACTTTAAGAACATGTTCGAAAAGTATGATGTGAAGATTCAGGCTGGCGGTTCAGATCAATGGGGTAATATTACAACTGGTCTTGAGTTTATTAGAAAAATTTATGGAGAAGCTGCTTGTGCGATTGCTTTAACAATTAATTTATTAACTGATGAAAATGGAAATAAATTTGGTAAGTCAACTGGCGGCGGCTCCTTGTGGTTAGATAAAAATATGACAACTCCTTATTCTCTATATCAATTTTTATTAAATCAATCAGATTCCAAAGTGGATGAATATTTAAAGACATTAACTTTTCTTAAATTAGATGAAATTCAGAATATTATGAGAGAGCATGAGCAAGCTAAATTTAAAAGAGTAGCGCAAAGAATTTTAGCATTTGAAGTGGTTAAGGATATTCATGGAATACAATATGCAAATCAGGCAAAAAAAATAAGTGAAATTTTATTTGCAAATAGTAAAGAGGAATTATTAATTAGCGATATTGAAATAATTAAAGAATCCCTTAAAACTTTTAGTGTTAAACACGGTACTAAATTTATTGATTTTATAAAGGAAAATAAAATCACTTCTTCAAATAGGGAAACTCGAGAATTTATAGCTAAAAAATCCTTTATGCTTGATAACGAGATTGTTGAAAATGAAAATATCGTAATTAATTTTGATAGATATGATAATAAGTATGCAGTCCTTAAAAAAGGAAAAAAAGAGTTTTTTATTTTAATAAATGCAAATTAGAAGAAAAAATATTCTACCCTTAAATTTAATTAATGAAATAAAATTTAATTTATTTGATTTGTTTTAGGCAAAATAGCAAAAGTACAATTGATATTTGCAAAAGGTGGAAATTACTATTAAAGATTTTGCAGAAATAAAATAGAGGATGATTATAACATAAGATATTTTGGAGATAAAAGACTAGATAATTTTGAAAAATACAAAGAAATCTCGAACCTTAATTTTTTTGTTGTTAACAAAGCCAAGAGTATATGCTGATTTTAGCTGTGAATAATTTTTTATAATTTAAATATGAAGATAACTGATGTATGCTAGGCAGTAATTTTCCAAACTTATATTATGGTTTGCAAAAAATAGAATGCCTAGCAAAAATTTAGTAATTGCTTTTGTAATAATTTTTAGATTAAGAATATGTATTTGCACAAGTTAAATAGCAATCCTTAGAAGCAAAATAGAAGTATTGATACTTATTTTAAATTGCTATTTTTTTAATACTTTTGGTAATAAAGCTCCTTGTTTTGAAAATATTGATATTAATAAAATTATTTTAGCTATTGAAAAACTGTGGATACGATGTTTTGCAATTAATTTACTAAGACAGCAAGATTAATTATTTTAAGGGTGATTGCTGAAAAAAATATTTTTGTTATAAAAAAGCATGTTAGGTGAAACATGCTTTTTTAAGATACAAGAATAACTATTTTTTAATTTCTTTCAATCTTGCGCTTTTTCCTTTAAGACCTCTCATGTAGTAAAGTTTAGCTCTTCTAACCTTATTTTTTCTAGTTACTTGAATAGCAGAAATTAAAGGAGAGTTAATTTTAAATACACGTTCAACGCCAATACCATATGAATCTTTTCTAACAGTGATAGATTTATTGATACCTTCACCATATGCAGCAATAACTAGCCCTTCAAATACTTGAATTCTTTCTTTATCGCCTTCTTTAATTCTAACGTGAACTCTAACTATGTACCCTTCTCTTATTTCGGGAAGATCTGTTCTAATTTGGTCTTTTTCTACAAGTTCTAATAAGCTACTTCTCATTTTTTATCCTTTCGATAATATCTTTACGATTTTTTAGTGTTTTTAAATAAGCATGTTTCTCACGTCATTCTTTTATTAGTTTATGATTACCAGAAAGTAATATTTCAGGAACTTTTAGTCCTTTATATTCTGCTGGTCTAGTGTATTGGGGATAGTCAAGTAGCCCTTCGTTTTCAAAACTTTCGTTTTGATGGCTCCCCTTGCGCAAAACTCCGGGAACTAATCTAGCAACAGCTTCGCAAACAACCATAGCTGCAGTTTCTCCGCCTGTTAGAATATAATCTCCAATTGATAATTCTTCATCCACAAAATTTAAAACGCGTTCATCAAAACCTTCATAATGGCCACACACGAGTGTTATTTCATTATGCTTAGCAAGTTCGTGTGCTTTCATTTGGTTGAATTTTTGTCCTTGTGGACTAATTAGGATTTTATAACTATTGGGTAGTGTTTCAAGAGCGAGATCGATAGGTTCGACTTGTAGAAGCATTCCATCACCCCCACCGTATATAGAATCATCAACCTTATTTCTTTTTTCTTTTGAAAATTTTCTAAAATCAATAATATTTAATTCTAGGTGCCCAAGACGTATTGCTTTGCCTATAACACTATAGGTTTTAAATGCTTCAAAATGTTCTGGGAATATTGTGAGAATGTTTATTTTCATAACTATTTGTTTTTTGATTCGATGTATTTTTTGTAGAAATCGTTCTTCTTTAAAAGAGTTCTAACTGTTTCAGTAGGCTTTGCTCCGTTGTTTAAGTATACAGTTGTTAATTCTTCATTTAGATATAAATTTTTTGTATGAGGATCATAGTATCCTAATTCATCAATAAATTTTCCATCACGTGGTGCTCTAGCATCAGAAGCAACAACTTTATATGTAGCATGGAATTTTTTTCCGGTTCTTTTTAGTCTTAATTTAACCATAAGTATTCCTCCTTGAAGTTTTTATATATTTTTAGTATATTTAAATTTTAATAAAAAAATTTTAACATAAAAAAATAAATGTTAAGTAAAAATGCTTAACACTTTAATTTGATTTTTACATTTGATATAAGCAAAGATAATTTGTATTATTTAGTTTTATAGTTTTAAAAACTATAAATAGTATAATTATTATTATGAACAAAGAATTATTAAAAGAAAAATTAAACTATTCATTTGCACCATATTCAAAGGTTAAAGTGGCAGCTTTAGCTATTGATAAGTTGGGCAATGAATATTATGGAGTCAATTGTGAAAATGCTGCGTATCCTAGTGGACTTTGCGCTGAAAGATCTGCACTTTTTGGTTCGGTAGCATATGGCGCAGAAGTGGGGACATTTAAGGAAATACATATAATTAGCAATTTGAATAAAATATTATTCCCATGCGGTGCCTGTCTACAAGTAATGTCTCAATTTTTAGATAAAGATTCCAAGGTAGTATTGCATTCTACTGATCTAACTGAGGAAAGACAATTTTCGATGAATCAATTAATACCTAGCGCAGTAAAAAATGAAGACATTATCCACGCTGCAAAATAAAATGGGGATTTTATGGAAACTGAACATGTTTGTGATTTAAAACATCTTGATTTGCATGGAAATAATTTTGGAGAAGAAATTTCTTATTATTTAGAAAAATTTTCAATATCACAAAAAGAATTGGCACAACGTTTAGGGCTTAGTGCTCAATATGTCTATATAATCATTAATAGCAAAACGAATGTTAATTTAAGTATTGCAATTATTGAAGGCTTGGAAAATGTTTTTAATTTGGAATTAGGTACGCTATCTGAGGTTTATTCAATATATGCTAATAAGGAAAAATCTAATCTACAAGATGCTGAAAAACTTTTGGTGCAATATGGAGAGGACTTTATCATTAAGAATCCAAGTTTGCCACTGGTAAGTAATATTAAATTAACAAAGGATATGCCTATTAGCAAAAAATTGATGATTATGAATAGGTTTTATGGCGTTGCTAATTTAGATAATTATACCCAATATTTGCGTGAAAATGCACTAGCAGATGAAAGTATTTATGCCAACCCTAATAGTAAGGTTTGAATTCGATTTTGTGAGTTATCGGTTTTAGAAACAATTAGTACTAAAAAAATTGGTGTTTTTAGAAAAAATAATTTTGAAGTTGTGTATAAAAGAGTTGTTAAATTAATATGCGCTAAAAATTTAAACTTTAAAAATAAAATTGATGAAATACAAAATTATTTATTGACTAAAGGAATTATTTTGATTACAATGCCTTTTATCGAGAATAGCGATATTGCGGCCATTACTTTTCAAAAAGGAGCTAGAAGACTTATATTTGTTTCGGATATTTTTAATTGTGAAGCATTTATTTTTAACTATATTTTGCATGAATTAACACATTGTTTTTTTGTTAATAAAAACGAAAATGAAATTGATGATATTTATATTGAGGCATATCATAAAATTAAGTCTGAATATAATTTTAAATATGAGGGTATTGATGATGCTCTATTGGCTTTTGACAAGTGTAGTGCAGTGCAACATGATGATCGCAAGGGTGAGGTTTGCGATATAACTAAGAAAGTTTTTTATAAATACGAAAAAGTTTCTTTTAGTTAATATTTCTTGTAAAATATTCATTAAATGAAATAATTAAGAAATAAAATAGGATCTGAATTAATAGATCCTATTTTTATTTAATTGTCTAAATCCAAATAAATATACTCAGTGGCCTCAGTGTTCATTTTTCCATTAACAATTATATCTAGGCATTTTACAGAATATCTGATAGCAGGTTGCTTCTTTTCGAGACCTTCAAGTACAAATTCCATCTCTATAACATGACCAGAAAGATATTTTAAGTTTCCTAATGTTGATGTAAAAGATAAATATTTTTTAAAATTTTCATTTGCTTTAACATTTTCGAACGTTCTTGAAGGGTCATTAGCAGCTTTTGATGTAATTCCCCTATCAATTGGATAGGAATCGGCTCTAATTTTTTGCAATATTTTCATTAATTCTTCACGAGGTAACTTTTTACCTTCATTTGTTAGGGTATATGAAAATGAGTTTTTTATTTCGCCTAATTGTGAAGTCGTTAGAAGTTTTGCTTTAGGACGTTTTAAAGGGTTTATTTTGCCTGTTGCATTATTTTGACTTTTGTCAAGCAAAAGCTGATTGTTTTGGCTATTTGTCGGTCCTCCACACGAAACAGCTATTAGCGGAAATATGATTCCACTAAATGAACTAAATATTAGAAATTTTTTTATCTTTTTCATATCTATATTATACCACTCCATTTTTTAATGTTTTAAATTAATCAGTTTGCAATTTGACTATTCCATTAGCTTCTTCTTGATAATTTCTATCGACACATTTTATAGTGTATTTAATTATTGGTGTTTGTCCATCAAATGCCAGTTTGAATTCATATATATGTGCTGAACCTAAACCATTTAATTTATGATATTTAAATGAAAAGTTTTTTTTAAATTCAGCATCTCAATTAATGATTTGAAAAGTATTTATTTTAGTATTATATTTTGATTTTGTAAACTTATCTCATAAGGCATATAATTTTCCTTCTTCATTTAATTTTTTGCCCTCGGGTTTTAATGTGAATTCAAATTTGTCTTTTATTTCTTGGATTTGTGAGTCGGTTAATAATTGTACTTTTGGTTTATTTGGATTTTTTTTATCAAAATTACATGATAATGTAACAATTGGCAGTGTGAGGATAGAACTAGTAGCAATTATTGATAAGAATATTTTCTTCTTATTTTTAATCATTTTTTTCTCCTTATTTAATTTTTATATCTTGTAAATAATTTAAGTTATTTCAACCAAGTGGTTTAATGATGTTATTTTGATAAATAATTTTAGAAAAGCTATTGATGTTAATTTGATTTATAAGATTTATTGAATAACTAATTAGATTATTAATTTCATTAATAAGTTTTAATTGGTTTTCTACTTCTAAATTACTTAGATAAGTGATAAATAATGTTTCTTGTGTTTTGCTCAAACTATTTTTGAGATTTATATTATTATTCACTAAAAAATTATGCAATGAAATAATCTGTTCAAAACTAGTTAAATAATCTTTCTTATTTTTAGATATAAGGTCAATTAATTTATTTAAATTATTTTCAAAATTTGTTAATTGTTTGTATAAATATTCTGGTGTTGTTCCCTGGAATAGTTTAAATGTAGATTTTTTGTATATTGATTTATTTCTCTCAAAAAATTCTTGATATTTTTCAAAGTTATCAATTTTAGTTATATCTATGTTTAGCCGGCGGTCGATAGAATTAAAAATCTTTTTAATCAGCAGTATCCTTTTGTTAATAAATTGATTATCCTTGGTGATCATTATAGGAATATTTACATAAATATTTTTATTTGAATTAGATGTTTTATAAAAATTATCAATTATATTTCTTAGGTTAGTTTCAATAAATTTAAATCATGTTGATTTAATCTTGTCTTCAACAAAAACAATTAATGGATCATTTAGTCTATTTTTATTTTGGTATTGGAATGTATCACTTAATTTTTTATTATTTGCTCCAAAAATAATAGGTTTCGATATTTGATTATATGCATCCTTTAGTTCACTTATTCCAATAGCATTATTAGAAGCTAAAATATCAAGATTTTCTGGTGCTTGACTTAATCATAGATTTTTGTCATCCTCAATTAGGCTATACTGGTTTATTAGGTTGTTAAATAATGATTGAAATGTCAAATTATTTTTGCTAAGTTCTAGTGAGTTATTATCTTTTAATCCATAATATAGTTTCATAAAGTTTTTATTCATATATTTCGTTTTTATATCAGGATTTTGGTTAATGATAATATTGTTGTTAATTGAATATCTATTATAATTTTTTTGATATGAAAAATTATATTTCTTATAGTTTTCAAGAATATAGTTTTTTTCATCTAAATTAAGGTCTTCATATTCTATTTTTGAAATAATATTTTGCTTAAAAGCATTTAATGATTGGAGTGAAAACGTAGATTGCGATAAGGGTAACGAGTTGTATTGAATGATTATTTCTTTAAGATTATCATCTTCATTTTTTTGATAGTTTTTATTTATTTTTAAGGTAGTTTCATTAGCATTCATATGCGAAATAAAATAATTACTTGCATAAAATCTGTTTTGGTAGGTTTCACCATAATTAAAAAATCAATCAAGATTTTTTAGGGGATCTTTGTAACTTGATTCTATTATTTCATAAGGAATTGCATCTAGATAATTTTGAATAATTAGGATATTATCAAATATTTGTTTTAGATTTTTAAATGATCCGTCCCTGGTTTTAATAGTAATTTTATTATTATCAAAATTAAGTAGTGCATCAACATCAATATCATTTTGAATTAGGTAGTTATATAAATCGAAACCATCATTTTTTTGTAGTTTTTTATTGTTATATTTTGAAAGATCAATCTTATGCTTTGCAGCAAAAGAGTGGCGATATTCTTTGTTTCGTAACAATTTTGATAATAACCCCAGTTTAAATGATTTGTGGTTAATATGGTTATTGGTATTTATAATATTGCCTAGGTAATTAATCCAAACATTGTCTCTATTTTTGATGTCTATTATAACTTTATTTGTGTTATTCAAATCTTTAGCAAAGTTTGAGTTATTTATTGATTTGATATCACTCGAAGGAACAAATAGGAAGGGTGAGTTAAAACCATTACCCTTATCCTTTTTAGGCTTAAAAATACCATTTTCTGGTTTGTTTGATTCATTTTCATAATCTACAATATCAGTATTATCATTACTATATTCATTAGTGCCTATTGGCGTTGTGATATTAATTTTGTTGGCCCATTCTAATTTATAATGAAGTTCTGAGGGAGCTAAAACAATATTGTCTCTAAAATCAATTAAGGGCTGTTGGCTTGATTTTATTCGTATTAGTTTTGCTGCTGTTGCTAGGTTAATTTTGTGAATATTTTTACTAGTATAGTTATCATCAAGGTAGCTAAAGCTAGCATAATCATTACCATAATTATTTTTTTCAATGAAACGATATTTATTGGTGTTGAAATTATTTTTTACACATGATATTGTAATTATGGGCATTAAACTGATTAACGGTGTTAATAAAATCATTTTTTTGTTCATTTTATTTCCTCCCTTAGTTTGTTTAAACATGACTATGAAAACTTAAAAGCATTATTGTTGTGACAATAGAAGCAGCAAAAATTATTAATGTTCGATATAAAGTTTTAGTATCTTTGTTTCTTATATGAATAAATTCAGGGACTAGTTCAAAGATAGCGGTAAATATGATAATTGCGCCTCCAAAAATCAATAATGAGGATTGTATTCATTTTAAATCATCGTTTATGAATCGCCCAGTAAATGCTCCTAAAAAAATGAAGGGGATTATAAGTAAAAAAGTTATGAAATTATATAAAACTGCCTTTCCTTTTTTTTCTCCATATTGAATTTGACGGAAGTATATGATTGTGACTTCAATAAGTATGTGGATGGTAAATGTTATTAGTAGAGTAAGTGAACTTGAAAAAGTATTTTGAGTAAATATTATTTTAAATATTGAATATCCAATAAAAAAACCATCAATTATTCTGTGACTTAATAACATAACAATTGCTAATCAAGCTGCTTTGGGATTATCAATATCTTTAAATGAAATTAGGTGATCTGAGTGGTTATGTTCTTCATGACTTTTATGAGGATCTATTTTAGATTTTCTAATAAATAAATACCTTCCTGCAATAACAACACTAAAGCCTATTAATGCACTTATCCCGAGAATACTGACAGTTACTAGTGTCCTGTTTATTTCTGAACCAAACTTATTTGGGCCATCATGTGTAAAATCGATAGCAATTTTATATCCTTCTCGCAAAAAACCGAATGCTCCAATCATTAAAAACATTCCAGTTGAAAAAGCGTACATATAAATAATTGCATTACCTTTTTTTGCTTTTTCAGATGGCTTTATAAACGAAAGGAGACCTAATAATATGAGTGGTAAAATCATTAATATTGGGATATAAACTAGTATATTTATGAATATGGTTAATTCTATATTATTTTCAAATGCAGTCCCCACGTTATTTATTATCATATATTTACCTCCTTTCACAATGTTTATTAATTCGTAATTTTGTAATAATTATACAATATTTTTATAACTATAATATAAAAAAAAGTGATAAAATTTGTATTATGAAAATAAGAAAAAAGCTATTAAATTTGTTATTAATTTCTCCTATTGTGGCAATTCCTTTTGCGGTTTTAAGTTGTAGTCAAAATATTAAAAAAGAAGTATATTTAGATATTGATAAGGTATCGAGAGTATTTTTGAATAGATTAACTCTTAGTCAAATAGCTTCAATAGAAAAAGATGAACATATATTTTATTGATTCGATAAGAATGGCCGCCATAATTTTGATGCAGTAAAGATAGAAAACAAAAAAATGTACCTACTTAATAAAAATGAATGGGTTGAATATAAACCGGATTTTCCATATAGAAATAATTGAAAGCAGTTTACTACTGGTAATAATAATATTCGTATATTCGATTCAGATGAAAAGAGTGATATTAATAGCTTTTTGAATGAATATTCGTTTGATGATGTTGACTCAGCAGGTTCTTTTAATGACGAATGATTTACAACTTTATCATTGATATTTGGGAAAGATTTTAATAGAAATAGGGACCCCTATTTTGAGGACATACAGACAGTAATTTTTAGATTAAACCAAGATATTGATTTGAATTATTCTATAATGAATCGTAAATATCTTATTAATGCTAAAAAGCATAGGGTATTGTTTTCAAATTGAATTCAACCTCAATATATACAAGCAAAATCTTTTTTGTCAAATGAACATAATGAGATGAGATCAACATTTGTAAAACTATTAAAACTTTATTTAAATAAGTTTAACGTTGATGTGGCATCAATCGATATTGATTGAAGCAATAGCGAAATAAAACATTCATACTCTGGAGCTACAGATTATATTTCCTTTGAGATAAGTAGTATTAAGGATTGGAACGGTCAAGAATTAATAAAATCTAAAAATAAGAATAAAAAGTATTATTTAAATGGCTTCAGAAATTATGCCACAAATGGAAAATTTGGGGTCGGAACTAAAGGAATAAAAGAAGAATATCCATTATTTACTGATTACGTCGAAAATCCCCTTTTATTCATGGATGGAAAGAGATATCTAACAATTATTGATAATATTAATCACTTCATAAAGTCATCAGGTTCAAAAGATTATTGAAATGCCAAAGGTTTGATGAATTTATTTTGAAATCTAAAAGATGAGATCTTTGTAATAAAGATTCCAGAATATAGAAAAAAAGAAGATCTTGAATATAAAATAGTTGATTTTGAATTTACTGATTATTTTGACACTAATCAGGTTTTCAGAGCAATTGTTCAGGTTACTAAGAAAGATGGCACAAAAAAGAAATATTCCTGGTTAAGTTCTAACTTTGATGATCATGGACACAGGTTAAAGGGGTTGATTACTAAAAATAAAAATAACGCAAATATTTTACCTGAGGATATTTATTCATTTAAACCAAGTAATAATGGGATAAAAGCTGGCATAAAACTTTCGGATTTTGTTAACAGTAACAAGGATTCAGCGTTTATTGAAGGGCTTAATGAAGCATCAAATAAGATGGATAAATTGTTTAATTATTGAAATAACGATAGTAGACAAAATTTTGATGTTTCGCTTTTAGATAATAATTCATATCAAGTCAAGGTGCTTGAAGCATATATTAATAACTATTTATTAGCTTATGCTCTAGAAAATAAACAAGGCAAAACATTAGATGGTATAAAGAGAATTGAACTTAATTTAATACCAGAAAAAAATAAATTAGGTCAATTATATATTGAATTAAATTTTATTTCATTTAATAATCCGTCTGATTTTAAGTATAAATCAAAAAATGATAAAGTTATAGCAAAGGCTTCTGTTTATTGAAATTATTTTAAGGGCTATGATGTTCAAAAATCTAATGATATATTTACACTTATTAATTTTGAAAGGTTGGTATAACTAATGAGGATCAAAAAAATTTTGACTAGTTTTTTGGGATTATCTTTATTTGGATTGCCTGCTATTTCAATCTCATGTATAAGATATCCAAATGATTCAGAAAATGTATCATTAAATGAATCGATAGAAAATAAGAGTAACATTGTTGAGATAAAACTTGAAAATAAACCAACACTTGAAATAAAAAAAATATACGATAATGAACTCTTGAAATTATTTTTAGAAGTTAAACAGACGTATCGAAATTATCGTAAGCGATATATTAGAATTATAAGAAGAATAGATGCTTTTAGAAACAAGGTTGCTGCATTAATTATCGACCAAGGAAAACCTGAGAATTCAAAAAAAATTAATGATTTTTTTGTTAAATGATTAGAAGAAGCAGGTAAACAAAAAACAAGTTTAGCTAAACTTTTAGATAAATATCAACTAATTTTTCAAGATGTTGATGCCGTTTTGAACGATGTTAATTTAGTTTTTGATAATCAACAGTTTATTAAATTTATCGAAATTATTGATAAGAGATTGAGTGGAAAGGATATTAATCTTGGTGAGCTGCAAAAGTCCATTATCGATGCCTGAGATTTTTTAAGAAAGAATGTATTTAATGAAAAAAAGGTTTCGAAAATAGAAGATCTTGACAAGATAAATATCGAGAGTGACAAGAATTCTCATACTCATTCACATGCCATTGTTAATCTTACCTTTGAAATGGGGTTATGGCATTTATTGTTAAAAAAGAGTGTAAAGGATCAAAAAATAATAGGTGAATTAAAAAAAGATTTTAAAGTTTTAAAAGAAAATGTTATTGACAACATTGGCCAAAAAAACTATGAATCAGATTATAATTTTTTAATTAAACTATTTAGTGAAAATATGGATTTTAACAAATCTAATAATCTAATTAATGATGAATATCAAGCCAAAGCTAAACAAATTATGGAAAGTATTAAGAAAATATTGATTGATGTTGCCAAAAAGGAAGGTATATCTGATAAATTAAATCTTAATTAATTGAATTATTTAAAAAATAGGCCTAAGTTGAATTTCTTTGCGAAGTATGCTTGGCCTATTTTATTTTGTTTTTGGGTTAAATGTATTAGCTAAACCTGATGATAGTAGCTTTAAATTTATTGAAAAAGCAATTATAAATATTGATGTGGTTAAGAGATATCCAGGATTATTGGATACCAAACTAATTGCTTCTTTTAAAATGAAACCTATATTTATGCTATTTGAATCATTAATAAAATCTAGGAATGCTAATGAAGAAGCAATTAAGATATTAATAGAAAATCTTTCAACTAATATTATTAGAAAGTTTGCAAAAATTCTTTTGAAAATATGATTATAGGCAATTCTTCAATTTGATGCCCCAACAGCCCTAGAAGCAACGATAAATTCTTGTGTTAGCAAGGAATTAATTTCTTCTTTTGCAAATTTGAAATATGAAATTCAGCAAATTATTGATAATGATATAAACAACCCATATAAACTTGTTCCGATAAAAATAGATAATAGAAAAACTCAAATAATTTCTGGGATAACACTAATAGAGTTAATTATTCTATCAATAAATCGTACAATTATATTTTGTTTATAAATATTTATAATAACCGCAAAATTAAAACCGATAAAAATATTAATAATAATTGCAGCAAGAATTATTAAAATAGTTGACCAAATAGATGTTATCGTTCTAGCATATATATCAATTCCTTGGTTGTTTGTTCCTAGAAATAAACCATTAGGAATTTCTATGGGCATATCTTTAGATAATTGTAAGAGATTTACTGCTTTGATTAGATTGTAAGGATTGTATGTTAAAGTAACAATATCTGTATAAATAGTTTGCTCTCCACCAATATCTCTAGCTGAGTCAAATTCAATTCAAAATATTAAGTTTCTATGTTCACTAGCCGCTGATTTTGCTTCCAGTTTTGCGATGTTTCTTATAAAATCTAATTCAACACCACGATTAAAGTTTTTTGTTATTTTTTGAGAAAAATTTGATGGCAGGTCATTAACTAGTGTTGTATTTTCATTGATTGAGTGAGTAGGAGAGTTTTTAATTAAAAATGTGGCAATTAATAAAGCTAATATTAAAATAGCAAAGCATATAAAACAAATAAGATTAAATTTATTGGCAAAAAATCTTTTTCAGTATTGTTTTGCGGAATTTGTATGGATAACATAAGGATTCGAATTCGATTTTTTTTCTCTTGCAAAGTTAAATAGATTATTGTGCATTTTTACCTCGTTTATATTTTTTAAAAAGAAGTAAAGAAGTGAATTCGTTTTTCGGGCTCAACTTTATTATAGCGATTTTATTGATTAATAAAAGAAAACTTAGTAAAATAAAATTAAAGATAAAGTAAAACATAATAATATCTACTTCACCTTTTCTGAAAGCAAATGAAATTAATAAACTTTGGCCTGGGATTGAAAAAATTCTTTCAACTAAAATTGTTATTGTGAATAATAAAACATAGAGAACAAAAAATAAGTTGAGTTCGCCAATTAACAATTCTTTTAAAACAACTTTTTTTAGTAAATCACGCTTTTTCATTCCATATGTTTTTGCAAATAGATAATAATCTGATTTAATAATTTCAAACGTTTTTTTTCTTGATTTAGAAAAGAAGATAGCTACTGTTGGAAGTGAAGAAATTAGTATAGGAACTATTAGCGAAGCAAAGCTAAGTTTACTATTTAAAAACTGCGAGGGATAGCCAAATATGTCTGCACTTGATAAAGCAAGAATGCAAATAATTAAGATTGGTAAGGAACCTAAAAAAGAAATAATAATAGAGGTTATAACATCATATGATTTATTAAATTTATAAGCAGAAAACACTCCTAATATGTTGCCGACAATAAAGCTAATAATAAATACTGATAGACTTATTAAAAAGGTCCAACGAAATTGCCGTAGGTAGAGAAATAAAATATTATTTTCAACACTTGCTAATTCATGAGAGTATATTTTTCCGGGATTAAATGTAAATAAATTTGTTAAAAAGGTCTTAAATCTAGCTCCATAGTTATGTGAAATTTGTGAATAAATAGCTATATTTTTTTTAATTTGAGGTTCAATTAAAACATTTATTGCAAAGAATATAATAACAATGGAAATAAAGAAAATAAAAAAATAGAAAGCAATATTTTTGAACAAGTTTATTTTAATTTTAGTTGTCATAATTTACCCCCTATTTTTAACTCTATCTATCATTGGCGTATTTTGAATGCGTTATTCTTCGTGATGGTCATCGATGTTTTCTATTTGAATTGATTCTGTTTGAACTATTTTTTTGTCTGCGGTGTTATAGAAATTTATATTTAATATTAAGAAGTTATCTACAAATTTAGTTTTTGAATCATCAAAATTGATACTAAATTCAATATCATTTTTATTCTTATCAACTTTTTCGATTGGTAGTGTTTTTTGTAATTCTTCTAATAAATTTTTAAAGCCTTTTTCCTGCTCTGCTTTTAGTTTATTCAAGAAATTAGTTTGTGCTTCTTTTTCTTCAATTTTATTTTTTAATTTTGTTGTAAATTTTCAATTTGAAATCGTTTTTACAGGTTCGATTTTTTTGAAACCAATTAATGTAAATCTAATTGTAGTATTTAAAACCTTGAATTTAATATCTAGGTGGATTTCACCCTCATCATCATGCGAATGAGTTGAAGCGGAGATACTTAATTCTTCTTTTTCTCTTAATTCATTTTCGATAAAAATAATTGAATATTTTGAAAAAACTTTTTTAACATCTTCTCATTTTTTTGCTGATTTTAATTCCTTAACTACATCAGAAGCAATAACTTCTTCTTGATTTTCGGCTATTTTTTGAACAATTAATCCTGATTTTTCTTGTGTGTTTCTTTTATTGAAACTTGATATTGCTAATTTTATTTTTTCTAATAATGATTTAACCTTTTTTTCGTCTTTTTCATCTTTTTTAAGTTTATTTATTTCTTCTAGTATTTTTTGAGCATTCTCTTTTTCATTTAAATCTTCCTCATATTTAATAATTTTTTGAATTTGGTCTTTTTTTGAAATAATTTGGTTGATTTCCGCAGTTGAATCGCCATTTTTATTACTACATGATGCAACTACTAATGGAGTGCTTAAAACTGCTATTAAAGGTGATAGTGATAAAAATAACTTTATGTTTTTTTTCATATATTTACCTCATTTAAAATTAAATTACTTTAATAAATTATAACAAAAATAGTTTAACTATATTTTTATTTTTTTTGCATTTTTGTCTTATTTATGCGATTTTTATTAAAATAATGTGAAAAATTAAATAAAATTTAAATTAACAAAGTAATTAACTAAAATTAATTATAAAATTGTTTCCAATTGGTATTATAAACTTGTTGCTGAAAGGTTAAGATGTTATATGAGTAAAAAAGATTTATTGATGCTAGAGAATCGAATAAATTCATGTACAACCTTTGGAGAATTTTTAAGAAATATTTTCACAATTGCCAATATTAAGACAAATGATGTTTGCAAAAAGATTAAAGCCGATCGAAGAAAAATATTTAATTTGTTAAACGATTTAAGAGATGATGTTAGTCTTAATTTAATTCAAGATTTAGAAAAAATGCTAGACCTAAAAATTGGCTATTTAACAAATAAATGATATTTTTTTAGAAATAATCTTAATGTCGGCCCATTAGATAAAGCAGAAATAATTAAAAGACTAGGCTGGGAGATACTTGAAAAAAATCGTTATCTTACTAATATCTTAGGTGATAATAGGCTTAGCCAGTCGCCAAGTGAAGAAGAAATAATTGAATTTCTTGAAAAATATTATGGAACATTGAACATCGAGGAATATTCAAAGTATATTTCAAAACATTTGTATATTAATCATTGCAAAATTACAAAACATAATAGAATCCCTTTTATTCGTTTTTGTGAATTGTTCATTAGAGAAAATTTTAAAGGAAAAGACATTGCTTCAAGATCAAGATTTAAGGAATATTTACCAAAATTTGTTATTGTTAGATTAATTGATACACTGTTTAATGAAATTGATTCTTTTGATGAAAAAATTAGTAAAGTTTCTTTGCTTCTTAAAGATAGAAATATTGAGTTAATAAAACTGCCCTATATTGAAAAAACGATGACAAGATCGATAACCTTTTCATTTGGTCCTAAAAAATATATTATTATAACTGATATGTATAATTCCGAAATATTGATTTTATTTTCACTATTTAGAGAAATTATGATTTGCTTTAATCCTTGATTATCAAGAGAAGAGTATTATGAAGAATTTAGAAAAAAATATGATATTTGAAGAGGATACAATAAGGCTAGAAATTTAAGAATGATTGATGATATTTTAGAAGGAATTAAGCAAATTTCTTTGCTTGATAAGAATAATGCTAATTTTTATGAAAATATTCTTGAAATTTATAAGAGCATTGCTAAAAAATATAAAAAAATAAAATTTTAGATGTTAAATATTTTAAAAACTACTAAAAATAAGTTGATTTATAACAAAATAAAAAAACATAAAATAAAGGCTGATATCTTTTTTTATTTTTAATGTTATTATATTAAAATAAACTAATAATAATTTAAATTATGAATACCTAATAGAAATTAAGATATATTTAGCTTGGTTTTTAAGTATTATATTAACTTAAAATTAAATTAAATAAGGAGGAAAATTATGAAAAAAACTATCTATCTAGCTGGCGGATGCTTTTGGGGTGTGCAAGCCTATTTTTCGCGCTTAAAAGGTGTTATAGAAACTAAGACTGGTTATGCAAACGGTAATACTGATGTAACCTCATATTATCAAATTAAATCAACCTTACATGCTGAGACAGTGAGAGTCATTTATGATAATGAGAAAATTTCTTTAGAGGAACTTGTTTTACACTTATTTAGAATTATTAATCCAGGATCCTTAAATAAGCAGGGAGGTGATATTGGTATCCAATATCGAACCGGTGTATACTATGATAATGAAAGTGATTTTACTAAATTAGAAAAGTTATTTAATATTTTAAAGGGAAATTATAGTGAATTTTATGTAGAACTTTTACCTCTCACAAATTTTGTAATCGCAGAAGAATATCATCAAGATTATTTGCAAAGAAATCCATCTGGTTATTGTCACGTAAGACTTGATATTGAACCTGAATTAAATGAGAGTGAGAAAAAAATTATTAATTCATTAAAATAATATCCTTATATTAATGTAGGTAACGAGAAAAAAACATAGCAAGAAAAGCTATGTTTTTAGTTAAATCTATATTATTTCGTTTATTTTTTTAAAAAAATTCAAATATAGTTAACATAATACTTAGTAAAATTAATAAATAATAACTTAAATGTATTTATTTTTATTTTTTTTAAGTATAAGTGAGGTAAATAAATGAATGAAGAAAAGAAAATAATTATTCCCAACCGCTTGCATTATAACGGCAATCAATATGTAGTTGATCATGAAACAAAAACAGTTAAATTAACTGCTGAATACCATAAAAACTTATTATCAAAAAAACCTGGTGAATTTGGCGGTTTTAGAAAAATAACTGGTTCAGCTCTTGGAGATATTTTAAAACTAACTCAGTTTAATAGCCCTTTTGCTGCATTTGCGAGAATAGCTAATTTTAGATTTCCAGTATTGGACCCGAAATATGTAAATGCCGGAGTTATTCTAGAACCTAAAATTCTTGAAAAAATTGAAAAATCATTCAATTTACCTATTCAACGGTTCCCTGCCGAAAAGTTTAACTATGATTATTTCAAAAATAATCTTTTCTTTGGCGGATTACCAGATGGCTATATTGCTGAAAAGAAGATGATTATTGAAATAAAAACCGTCGGAAGCAAAAAACTTGAATCTTGGAAACAAGGTATGATTAATGTTGCTTATTTAAAACAAGCACAATTATATTCGTATTTGATGGGGGCCAAACATTTTGCAATTATTGCTTGTTTTTTAGAAGAAGAAGATTACAAAGACCCTAATTTAGTAGACATAAATAATCGAGTTGTTAAGGGCTGACCTTTTGAGGTAAATGAAGAACAAGTCTTGGATGATATGGTAGCATGCAAAAAATGATATGATAAATACACAAAATTAGGTATTAGTCCTACTTGAAATAATAGTATAGATGTTGATATTGTAAAATATTTAGAATGTAAGAATTATGATGAATGAAAAAAATTATATCTAGAGTGAGTTAATGAAGGCAAGGCTGTGGCAGAGTATGAAAAATAAGGTAAGATATTCATTTAGCGATTTTTTAGTTGCTAATACTACACACCCATGGTTAGTATTTAATAGCATTGATGGCAATTTAGATTCAAGCCATGAAATTTTTGCAGGTAATTTTAATTTTGATTTAGAGGACGATAATGATTCTAGTGTCAACCATGAACTTATTAACTTTTATTTCGATAAAATAGACAATATTTCAAACGAGTTTGCGTCTAAATATTTAGATAAGGAAAAGCAAGACTATATCCAAGAACTCGACACCCTGGAAAAAATAGATTTTTTAAAGGAAACAGTTCGTAATAATCATGAATTAATTAATAACACAGTTGATGAAGATGTATATAAAAATTTAAATTTTCTTTTTTCCATTTTTACAACAGTTAATATTCTTTCCTCGGGCTTAGATACCGTTTATGATCAGGCAATTGATTTTTTAGTTGATTTTTATAAAGAAAGATATCATATAAAGGACGAAGAAATCAAATATATATCATTGAAGCAAAAGCAGGATGATGTATTGGCTGATACAATTAAATCAATAAATGAAAATTATCGTTTGATTATAAACCCAGCCTTTGAATATCAATCTTGTTATGCAAAAGTTGCTTTCTATGATACAAAATTAAAACATTTTGGTGATTTAATTTATTCGCAAAAAACGAATAGAAAAAATCTATTAAAGGCATATTGAAATTATAATATCATCACCAAATCACTAAATAGTGATATTAATGAGATATTTTTGTTAAAACCTAGATATCAAAAGAAAAAGAATGTAAGAAAAAATATCCTAAAGTTCAATCTGTCAAAATATTGTTCTCCAAATAAAGGCGGCGTAGATATTAAACCTAATGATAAAGTCTTATTATCCGAGGATGAAGTTGAAGCTAAATATATTTGTGATCCTAATTTTGCATATACAAAACCAGTAAGATCAAAAAAAACAAATAATTTATCAATCATTGACCATGTTAAAGGTGAATTGATTTCCGCTGGATACGATTTTAATGAGAAAAGATTGGCAAATATTGAAGAGCACACAAAAAATATAAGTGATTATACGTGTTCATTTAAAGAGTTTATTTATTTGATTAATAATAGAGATTCGCTACAAATGGATTGAACTTTAACTAAGGATGATTTCATTGACAATTTTAATTCGAATATTTTCTTTTATAAATTAGTTGAAAAACAGTTCCCTAAATATAAATTTGGAAGCAAAAAAATATTAAAGCTAATTTCCGGTTTAAATAATGATGTTGATTTACTAACAAAGAGAACTGTTAGTGAATTTTATGATAATAATCTTATTTCTATAAATCCAGAAATACAAAGCATTTATGAGTATAATGTAATAACGGATAAGAATGCCAAGATTGCTTGGTTTGATTTTGAAGGTGTAACATTACCTACTCCAATGCTCGATTATTTGCCAGCATGAAATCAAGTAATATCTCAAACATCAATTGTAAAGACGCAGAATGATGAAATTTATGAAAGTAATGATTATGTTTATGATCCTTTAACTTTTGATATCAATACATATAAAAAAATTATCGATGATTTATATGACCAAGAAATTTCATATTATATTATTTACAATATAAATTATGAGAAGAGCAGATTACTTGAAATAAAAGAGTCGCTTCATATTTATTGTTTACAAAATAAATTAGACGAGATTCAATTTAATGAATATGCAAAAAAAATCGATTTTATTGTAAACCGTCTTGTTGACATATGCAATTTTTTTTCTGGACGAAAACAGAAAATTTTTGTTGTAGATAGAATGATAAATCTAGGATATATTAATGGATCATATTCAATAAAAAAGATTGAATATTTTGTAACAAATAATAATTTAAATAAACATTTAAAATATAATATCACTCCATATTCAAAACTTAATGTTAAAAATGGTTCGGAGGCGCTAACAATTGCTACGACAAGAGCCCTAAATCTTATTAAGGATAATGAATGAAACCGAAAAATTAAAGATCTAAAAATTTATTGTCATAATGATGTTATGGCGATGTTAATGGCTGCAGAACTGGTTAAGTATTTGTTAAAAAATAAGGACGAATATTTTGAAAATTTTTATAAATACAATAAATAATTAGAGAAAAAACAAGGAAAAATTTTATTGTTTTTTTGTTGTAATTCTAACATGAAAGCTAATTTCAAAAATCGCGGTATGTTATTAGAAACAATCATCAATCAAACGAGAGAGTTTTATTTTAAGAATAGCATTTGTATTATCCATAAGAAGAATCTTGATATTACTTTTAAATCTGTTCAATTGCATGATAAAAAGTTGAAACTAGATAATGCAATAATCAGCAGCAAAAGCTCTGTTGATTATTATGGAATATATAAAGGAAGGTTTTTGGCATTTGAGGCCAAAAGTACTGAATCGGATGTTTTACCTTTTAATAATATTAAACAGCATCAAATTGAATACCTTGATCTTATTAAAAAGCATAATGGTATTGCTTTTTGAATAATTTATTTTAAGCCTAAAAATTTATTTTTGTTAATTGAACATCATATTTTGCAGGAAAAATTTAAAACAAAAAAAGCCCTTCACTATGAAGAAGCCTTGTGTTGAGGAAAAAAATTATCATTATCTTTTCCTGGAATATTGAACATAGTTGAGAATATTACTTTTTAATTTTTTGATATATTTCATCAACTTTTGATTTTAAAACATCTGAAAACTTAAATCTTGGGTCCATTTTTGAAGGAACTTCAATTTCCTCTTTTGTAATGTTATGCTGTTGGGTTTTTGCAGCTACATATTTGGAGGAAAAAACGCCGAAACCTGAAATAGTTATTTGTCTTGAATTAGCTAACTCTTCAATAATGATATCGACAACTTGATCAAAAATTGATTCAACCATTGCTTGTTGAAAGCCCGTTTCTTCCGATGTTTTTTTAATTAATTCTCTCTTTGTCATTATTCAGACTCCTTAATTTAATAAATAGTTTAAACCCTTTTAATTAAGCTATTAATAATAATTTGGGGATTTTCTTTATTATATACTATTTTGTAAATTCCTTCTATTAATGGTAAATTTAGTTTATTTTTAGATATATTTTGATGATAAATATATTTTAGAGCATATAACCCTTCGACGGTTGTTTGGCTATCATCTATTTTATTTTTTAGGAAGTTTAAACCATATTGGTAGTTTCTTGATTTTTCTGATAATCCTGTAAGAATTAAGTCGCCTAAGCCACATAAATCATATATTGTTTCGGTTTTAGCGCCTAAAAATTTTCCATATTTTACCATTTCTTTTAATCCCATAGTTAATAGCGCTGCCTGTGTATTGGTCGAATATCCTAATGATGCGATTATGCCTGATGCTATTGCTAGTATATTTTTATATATTGAGCCTATTTCAGCGCCAATAACATCATCAATAGCCGAAACTGCAAATCAGTCATTTGTGAATATTTTTTTAACTTCATTAGCTTTATTTATATCCTTTGAAACGACATTGACAATTGTTATGTGTTTATTTATTATATCAATAGCAAAGGAAGGACCGATTAATGAAGTTATGCCTTTGATGTTTATGTTATCTTTTGCCATTTCAGCCATTTTGTTATGTACAAAACTGTTTGTATTAGGCCAAAAACCTTTTATTACATTAATAATTGTTACGTCGTTTTTGATTAATTTTATTAATTCTTCAAAAACAGGTGGAATAAATCTTGAAGGTATTGCTATGATGATAAATTCAACATTTTCTATTGCCTTTTCAAGGATTTTTGTTGTTTTGAAATTGGTAATTAATTTATTATCAAAATATTTTTTATTAAAGCCCTTTTCAAGGTCCTGCAATTCATTATCATTGATGCCATAAAATATAACGTCATGTCCGTTTTCAGCTAAAACATTTCCACATGCAGTACCCATTGCCCCGCTACCAAGAATAGCTATTCTTTTTTTCATAATTATTTGTCCTCTTTTTTATTTTTATTTTTTAGTATAAGGGTAATAGGTGTTCCACTAAAATCAAAATTTTGCCTTATTTGGTTTTCTATATATCTTAAATACGTAAAGTGCGCACATTTTTCATCATTTACAAATAATAAAAAAGTTGGAATTTTTCCATCAATTTGTCTTGCAAAGGTTATTGATAATCTTTTACCCTTAATGGGTGAAGCAGGTTTTATCATTTGTGCAGTCATCATTACTGAATTCAATTGATTGGTAACTATTTTTCTAGAAATATTGTTTTTAATTTTAATTATTTCATCTTTTAGTTTGTTTATTCTAACTCTGTTCTTAGCAGATATAAAAACAATAGGTGCTCAATCTACAAATTTTAATTTCTTAGAAAGATTTTTTTTGTAAATATCCATTGTATTGGTATCTTTTTCAATTAAATCTCATTTATTTACAATAATAATTAATGGTTTTTTTAAATCATAGGCAATCCCAATAATATTTTGGCTAAAATGACTAACTTCTTCTGTGGCATCTAACATTAATAAACATAAATCAGCCTCCTGTATTGAATCTGTGGCTCGCATTAATGCATAGTGCTCGATGCTATTGGATAATTTACTTTTTCTTTTAATACCTGCTGTATCAATAATTTCAAATTCCTCATTTTCAATTTTTATTATCGAAGAGACAGAATCTCTAGTTGTTCCAGCAATATTCGATACAATAGAACGTTCCTCATTGGTAAGGGTGTTAAGTAGCGTGGATTTTCCGACATTAGGCGAGCCTAATATGGTAAGTTTAAAATGATTTGTTTGTTTGTCATCATTAAAATTTAGATTTTTAACTATTTCATCTAGCAAATCGCCAACTCCATCGCCATGAATAGCGCTTATTGGAAAAATGCTTTGAAACCCCAATTTATATATTTGATTATCAAAAAATGTTTTTATATTTGATTCTAGTTTATTCAAAACAAGCAAAACTTTTTTGTTTGATTTTCTTAATAAACTAGCGACAAAAAAATCTTCTGATGTGATCGGTTCTCTACCATCAACTATGAAAACGATAATTTCAGATTCATTGATTGCTACTTCTGCTTGTTTTTTAATTTGCTCTTTAAAGTCTTCGTTTTCTTGTGTTATTCCTCCGGTATCAATAATATTAAAATCATATCCAGACCATTTTGCGCTATGATAAATTCTATCTCTAGTAACTCCAGGAGTATCATAAACAATTGATTTTCTTTTATCAATTATTTTGTTAAAAAGAGTTGATTTTCCGACATTAGGCTTTCCTATTAACGCTATTGTATTTTTCATTAGTTTAACCTCTTCTTGACCTCTTTTAGCATTACTAAAAAGTTTTCATCCACACTCATATTTGTCGAGTCAATCCTTATACTGCCTTCACTTTCTATTAATGGATCTATATCACGGTTTGTATCATTTTCATCTCTTATTTTAATTGATTCTAAAATTTCATCATATTTGGACTCTATACCAAGTAAATTATTTTGCTTTAAACGGCGATGAGCTCTAACTTCTGGTGTGGCTCATAAGAAGAATTTTGCTTCTGCATCTGGAAGAATACGGTAAGTAGCATCTCTTCCATCGACAATTATTCCCTTTTCTTGTGCGCCTTTTTTTTGAATGAATGTATTAACTTTTAAACGTACAGATTGATATTTTGCAATTGCTGATGCATACAAAGAAACTCTATCCTCACGAATTTTTAGGGTAATATCTTCTCCTCTTAGAAAAATTTTTTCATCTTTTGTTATGAATAAGTCCTCAAAATTTCATGCTTTATTAATTTCTGATTCGTTATTAGAATCAATGCCATTTAATATAGCATTATATGCAATAGCACGATATAAATTTCCGCTACTTATAAAAATATAATTTAACTCACTAGCCAGCATTCTGGCCATTACAGTTTTGCCTACGCCGCTAGGTCCATCTATTGCGATATTAATTTTATTTTTCATTACTTATTTTCCTTCCTAAAGTCTTTTATGAGTTTTTCTAGTTGTTTATCAGTTTTTAGTTTGATAGGTTTAAATTTTTCTTGGATTGGTTGTTTTTTTAGCAAATAGATTAAATTTTTGATTAATAGTGTGATATCATCAGATTGATTATTATTTAATTTATTAAGCAAATCGTTTTGGTCGATGTCAAGGTTGTATTTTTGTGCTACTTTAATTAGTTTTATTGCGACTTGATGATCGCTTTTGATGATTGCCTTTAAATTGTTATAATTTCCCTTATCCTTACTCATATTTTAAACATCCAAGGTGAAAATTTTTATTTCATTATTGCTTTTAATTTTTTTGTTATTAATATTAACAAACTGATATTTGATGGTCAATTCATTAACACCTTTTTTCGGATTTCATAAAACATATTGGTCATTATCTTTTTCTTTAAACGGAACAATTTCAAAAGTTTTCTTTGGATATATGTCTTGTGCAGCATTAGTTTCATTTATCGCCTTAACAAATCATGAAAAAATTTCTTCTTGAAAATTATTGGCCTTGAAGATTTTATCTACTTCCTGTTTTAAGTTATTAATTTTAATTTTTAAATCTTCTAATTCCTGCATTTCCAAAGGAGTTTTTGATTCTTTTTCATTAATGTCTTTTCGTTTTTCTTCATATTTCAGAATTTTTTCTTTAATTTTTTTGTTTATCTCATCATATTTGCTTACAATCTTTTCGGCTTCTTTTTTAATTTTTGGTCATTCTTTTGAAAACTCTGTGCCTTGATGTGTTTTTAAGGTATTTGATAAAAAAGTTACAACTTGGCTTGATTTATAATAGTATTTTGATTCAGGGGTGGATTTTATTTTATTTGTTTCAAAAACTCCACTTGCATATTCATAATTTAAAAAAACTTCATAATGAATTCTAAGGTCAAAAGGGTTATTCTGAATTCTTTCAACATCTGTAAAATGAAAATCTAAAAACTTTGATTTTTCAAAATCGAGGATAATATTAATTTTGTTTTTTAAAAATTTATCCGCGTCAAATGGTTTTGGCCGATTATTGAGGATTTTTCTTTGTTCAAAAGTAAGTTTGCTCTTGTTCATTTTAATAATATCTTTATAAGTATTATCAAAATCTTTGGTTCGGATTTCTGCAAGTTTTTGTTGATTTTTAAAATCTTCATACAAATTCTTAGCTTGCAACGATCCTATGATATTTTTTTCTAAGAGAATTTCCTTGGCTTTATTATTGAATTTATCAATTGACCAAAATTCTTTTTGAATTGTTTGATTATTTTTAACAATATAATATATAGCACCTGCTACTGCAGATAGAGTGACAGTTGGTATTACAAAAAGTGTTCAAAAGTCTGATTTTCCCCTAGCTTTCTTTTGCCTATTTTTCATGATTAATATTTTACATATTAATATTTTTTTTAAATAAAATAAAAATAAAATACATAGTATTTTACGAACTTATGTATTTTATTATTTTTTTGCTTTTTTTCTTCTGTAGAATTTTTTTACAGGATTATCAATGTTCTTAATAAAATTGCATTTAGGGAAAGCAGAGCAACCAATAAATTTTTGCTTAGTTAGTTTTGTATAGCGATAAACGAGTTCTGCATTGCATAAAGGGCAGCTTTCATTAGGTTTGGCTGGCTCCAAAATGGTAACATTTAATTGATCCTTTATATCTTCATAGCGTTCATTGAAACTATCTCAGAATTTTTTCATTAAAGTTTTGTATTCTTCTTTTCCTTCTGAAATTAAGTCTAATTTTTCCTCAACCTTAGCTGTATATTCTTCATTAATAGTTCTTGGGAAACTTGTTAAAAGTTTTTCAAGAACAACCTTTCCGAATTCTGTGGGTACTAGATGTCCGTCAATTGGTTCAACAAATATTCTTTGTTTTAATACTTTTATTGTTGATGCAAATGTTGAAGGCCTTCCAACTTTAATATCATCAAGTTTTTTAATTAACGAACCTTCGCTATAACGTGCAGGCGGTAATGTTTTTTTGTCCTCTTTAATAAAATCTTTTGCCTTGATGATATCGCCAATTTTAATATTTGGAATATTAATTAATGACTCTTTGCCTGAATAAATATAATAACCGTCAAAAAGTATTCTACTATACGACATTCTAAAATTATTGTTCCCGTTATGTAAATTAAATCTTACAATTTCTTTTTCAGGACAGCTCATTAGTGACATTATTGTTTTATCATAAATCATCTTATATATTTCAAAATCGATATTGTTAAGATTATACTTTTGTAATGCTAATTCTGGTGTTAATTCAATGTATGTGGGTCTAATTGCTTCGTGAGCATCTTGAGCGCCAGAAAAACCTTTTATTTCTTTAGCTACATATTGGCTACCATATTGTTCAGTTATGTATTTACGAGCTTTTTTAACAAATGTTTCACTTAATCTAGTTGAATCAGTTCTGGGGTATGAAATTAACCCGTTTTCAAAAAGTTTTTGGGCTGATGATTGCACTGCCTGGGAATTGTGTTTTGCTTCCTTGTATAAAACTGATTGTTTAAAAGGTGTATAAGCCGATTCCTTGCGTTTAGAAACATTGATGTCATCAACAATTAGTTCATAGTTGCTATTTAATAATTCAAAAAGTATTTTTTCACCTTGTTCATTGGTTAACCAAGTATTATCTTCATATTTTTTGTCTTTTTTTAAGTACAAAGGAATGTTGACATCATTATCTATAATTGCTTCAATTTTTGAATAAATTATTGGATCAAATGTTTCAATTTCGCGCTCACGATCACAAACTAGTTTTAAAGCAATGGATTGCACTCTTCCTGCCGAAGGGTTAGTAGGAGCATTTTTTACTTTTTGCATCATTAATTGTGATAGTCTAAAGCCTATAATTCTATCTAGCATCCTTCTTGACTTTTGTGCTCTTACAAGGTTTTCGTCTATTTCAGAAGGATTTTCAACTGCTAATTTTATTGCTTCATCTGTAATTTCATTATATCTTATTCTTTTGTATTTATCTTTTAATTTTAAGGTTGAAATTAGATTACTTGCTATTGCTTCGCCTTCGCGATCGGGGTCAGTTGCAATTAGAACTTCGCTAGCATTTTTAGTTGCTTTTTTTAAATCTGAAATGGTTGACTTTTTCATTGGATCAGGAATCATCTCTGGTTCTCAATTTTCGAAATCTATTCCAAGATTATTTGTGCCTGATGTTGCCATTTTTAAAATATGCCCTGAACTAGCAATAACTTTAATTTGATCACCAACAATTTTTTGAATTGTTTTAATTTTATTTGGTGATTCGACAATCATTATTTTTTCTGACATAAGCTAAGCCTCTCTTCTGAGTAAAATATTTTAAAATGTTATCAAAAATAATAGCACAATTTTATTTTAAAAAACGAATTAAAAAAACGATTAGAATTTTTTTAATCATTCTTCTCGTTTTGTATCACTTGTATTTTTAAATATTTCCTTAATTTGAGAATTATCGCTCTTGCTTAATTTAGGAACATATAAATCAAATTTAATGAATAAATCGCCTTTGGAACTAGAATTTTTATATGGGTATCCGCAATTTTTGATTTTAAATGGTTCATTTATTTTAATGCTATGGTCTAACTTAATTTTTTTTGTTCCGTATGGTGTTGGAACATTAATTTCCTCTTCGAGTAATAAGCTCTTAATTGATAAAGGCATTTCAATGTAAAGATCATTATTTATTTTTTTGTATTTTTTGCTAGGTTTAATAGCGAATACTATATATAAATCTCCAATATTATTTCCGTTTGATGAAGGTTTCCCAAAGCCAACAATTCTAATTGTATCCCCATCCTCAATCCCTACCGGAATATTTATCTTTTGAATAGTCTTTGAATTTACTGTTTTTTTGCCGTGGCATTGATGGCATATCTTATTTATTTTCTTGCCCAATCCTAAACATACTGGACATGGCTTTATGGTAGTAAATATTGCAACTCTTTGTTGTATTTTTCCAGAACCATGGCAATTATTACATAAAATTACATCAGAAGGGGTGTCTGCACCGCTGCCCTTACAATGACCGCAAACATCATATTTATCTAGGTTAAGATCAATTGTTTTTCCATATAGTGCATCTTCAAAATCAATGTTTAATATTAGTTGTAGATCTTGACCTCTTTGATGGTTTGATTCATCAAAATTTGAAAATGATCCAAAAATATCCCCAAAGATATCAGCACCAGAAAAACCTCCGCCAAAACCCTCAAAAAAACTACGGAAAATATCCTCCGAATCCCCGAATTGATATCCATTAGCATCAAAGGCGTTATGACCAAATTTATCATATTTTGCTCTTTTATTTGTGTCTGATAAAATTTCATATGCTTCTGATATTTCTTTAAATTTTTCTTCAGCATCAGCATTTTTGTTTTTGTCTGGATGATATTGCATTGCCAATTTACGGTAGGCAGCTTTGATTTCCTTTTCGGTCGCACTTTTATTTATGCCTAAAACTTCATAATAGTCTCTTTTATTCATCATAATAATAAAATTTTAGCACATTTTTAATTAGAGTGCTATTTTTTAAGGTCATCATATTTTAGAATTGCAATTCTAAAATTTTTATTAATATCTTTTTTAAATGTAACATTAGAATATTCCTTTTCAATTCATTCTTTGGCATAATCATCAATTTCAAGAATTAAGTAACCATTATTTTTTAAGAAATTTGGTGCTTCTTTTGTAATTTTTTTGTAAAAAAATAATCCATTATCCTTGGCAAATAACGCTTGCTTTGGTTCTCATTTTAAAGAAGAAGAAAATAAATGTTTCTTGTTTAAATAGGGTGGGTTGGAGATAATTAAATCAAATTTTTTGTTTATTTTTTTAAATAAATTACTTCTTATAATATTGTATTTTGATAGATTATTAATTTTTGCATTTAATTTAGTTTGTTTGATTGCTTGTCTTGAAATATCTGATAATGTTACATTACATCCTATATTTTTGCAAATAGCAAGACCAATAAAACCTGAACCGCAGCATAAATCTAGGACATCAGAATATTTGCTAATGTAATTATATGATTCGATGATAACCTCTTCTGTTTCGTATCGTGGAATTAATACATTATATCTAATATCGATATGGATATTTTGCATTGTTTGATATCCGATAATTTTTTGTACCGGATAGTCCTTTTTTAATAATTTTTCTTCCTTTTTTGAAACAAAAAGAGGTAGCTCATATCTTCTTTTTTCTTGTAGCAATACCTCTTTTTTAATCATTATAAACCTGCTTCTTTTATTTTGTGAGCTTTTTCATCAGCAATTAGCGCCTCAATAATTTTTTTCAAATCACCTTCCATAACTATTTTTAAGGAAGTTGAAAACCCGATTCTATGATCTGTAACCCGATCTTGTGGATAGTTGTAAGTTCTAATTTTTTCACTTCTTTCTCCGGTACCCGCAAGTTTTCGAAGTCCACTTTCTTCTTCTTCGCGCTTTTGAACTTCTAGTTCATAAAGTCTACTTTTTAATACTTTTAAAGCAGTTTCTTTATTTTGGATTTGACTTCTTTCATCCTGTGATGTAACTACTATTCCAGATGGTTTGTGTGTAATTCTAACTGCAGAGTCTGTTGTGTTAACTGACTGGCCTCCCGCTCCTGAAGATCTAAACACATCAATCTCGATTTCATCAGGCTTAATTTCTATATGAACGTCATCATCTACTTCAGGTAAAACCGTAACTGTCGCTGTTGAAGTATGAACTCTTCCCTGTGTTTCAGTTAATGGTACTCTTTGGACTCGATGAACTCCTCTTTCGAATTTCATTTTTGAAAACACTTTTTCACCCTTTATACTAAAAACTATCTGACTATATCCACCTGCTGAACCGTATGTGTAATCAATAATTTTTATTTTAAATCCCATTTCTTCACAAAATTTTTGGTACATTCTAAACAAATCGCCTGAAAAAATATTGGCCTCATCGCCGCCAGCAGCCCCGCGAATTTCCACAATAACATCTCTTTCATCGTTTTCATCGACTGGCAATAGTAATTCTTTTATTGTTTCTTCAAGTTCGTGCATCTGTTCTATTTGTCTATTAATATCATTTCTTGCTAATTCAATCAATTCAGCATCTTTTTCATTGTTAATAATATCTTTTGATAATAAGTATAGTTCTTCAATATCTTGGTATTTTTTGAATGATACATAGATATCTTCAATGCTTGCTTTTTCTTTAGATATTTTTGTGTATTGTTTGATGTTGTTATAGATTTCAGGATCGTTTAGTTTTTGCTCTAATTCCAGGAATTGCTTCTTTATTGAGCATAGAGATTCATACATTGTTTTTTCCATAGTAATAAAAGTATATTTTAAATTACTATAATTTGCGTCAAATTTATTAAAAATAATATGCATTTTTTTATATAATTATTAGCGTATTAAATATTGCCGTCATAGCTCAGGGGCAGAGCACTTCCATGGTAAGGAAGGGGTCGCTGGTTCAATTCCAGTTGACGGCACCATATGTTTAATTGCCAAAAGCCAATTCAATTGGCTTTTATTTTTCTTTTTGTAGAAAAATAGAACAACCTTAGTTGTTCTATTAAAACATTTATTAATGATATGGCACGGGTAGCAAGACTCGAACTCACAACACACGGGGTTGAAGCCCGTTGTTCTACCATTGAACTATACCCGTATAAGAAACGCTCATAGAATATTATACATTTTTTTTCTATTTTGTATATTTTTGCTCTATTATGTAAATAATATCACCAATGGTTTTTAATTTTATTAGTTCTTCGTCTTTTATTTCTATTTTTAGTTTTAGTTCAATATCTGAAACTAATAGAACCAGATCTAAACTATCGATATCAAGATCCTTAATTAATGTTTCGTTATTAAAAATTTTTTTTGTATGTTTTTTAAGTTCGTTAAATACTAATTCTTTAAAATTCATAAATATTATTATAACTTATTTGTATTTATCTTGTATGTTACAACACTTTTTTCTTTTTCACTGCTCCATTTAAAAGTTATTAACAAATTTTGGTCATCAATTTGTTTGTAAGCATATTCAACTTCGCCTTCAGTTACAAGCATTCTATTTATGATGTCTTTTATGATATAAACTATCATGTCTTCATCAATTCAAGCCTGCCCGTTTCTATAGTTTAATTTGTCATAATAGTCACTGCTCTTTATATTAGGGAAAACATCATTTCAATTAATATTTTTCTTTTCCTGTGGTTCTATGTATGAATCTTCTTTATGGTCATTTTGTTCCAATTCATTCTCTTTATTTTTTAAATCTTTTTGTTGCTGGCTTTTTTTAATTGATAGTTTATTAGTTTTGTCGTTTAATTTTTCTTTTTGAATAGTATCGACTTGGCTACTTTCTTTTTCTTTGTTTTTTTGTTGTAATACTACAAATGCTGTCGCCAACCCAGCGCAACCACCAATCGCTATGGTTAATGATGTTCATAATAATAATTTTTTACTTTTTTCACTCATTATTTACCCCCTATTTGTTCTATTGATTGCAAAGAGTTTGCCATTTTGATTACGTCTGCAAAATTATCGTATTTAATTTTGTGCCATTTTTCATCTGTAAGTCAACCTTTAATTGATCTTGTATTCATTCTTATTAATCCATTGTTGATATCAAAAAAAGGTTTTTCAATTTCCTGTGAATAACTCATTTTGAAGGACTTTAAATTTTTGCCTATATCAAGGTTAATTTCATAACCATATGTTCCCTTGTATTTTAATGGTATTAGAATCCCTAATTTTGCATTAAGGTTTTGATTATTTACCATAACAGTATCTGAAAATTTATCATAATAAGAATATGTATCTATAACTAAGTCTGCATTATTAAAATTATGATAGCTAAGCTTAGTATCATACTTATTTTTTGCGTAGTCATAAATGTTTGCAGATGAAAATGTTAAATCATAAATATCGCTATTATCTAGAATGTATTCTTCATTAGTCTCTTGATCGCTTTTGGCAATTTTTAGTGATAATAGTTTGATGTTATGAATTCCTTGTTTTAAATTGTTGGTATTAAAGAATAAATTCAAATATTTTGTTTTGAATTTATGGTTAATTATGTTCTTATTAATGCGGTCCGGTAGTGATTTTATTTCAATCTCACTTAATACATTTATGGCCTTCGTATTATTTAGATTTATATTTTTAGATCTTGGATTGTTTTTAATTCAATAGGTAAATGCTTTTGCTTGATATCATAAATTTTTCACCTTATATTCAATTTCAAAATTGATATTTGCTATGTCATTAAATTCCAATTTATTTTTAGAATCATTATCACTATTATAAGTTAGTATAAAGTGACCACTATTATATTCATATTTTGGCTTGAATTCTATTATTTTATTATTAATTAGTCCATTAACTCTTATGGCCTCTATTTCTTTTAATGGATTTTTATGCTCAAATGTAATAATAAATTTATCACTTCTTATAATGCGTCTGATTTTAATTGTGGTTAATTCATTGAAACTATTTCAGTTTTCTAAATATTTTCTTTGTTTTGCATTTATGATATATTCTTCCATTCACTGTTCTTGCTTATTTTCTAATGAATGAAGTTTGGGGGTTTCATTAAAAGCAATAAACATAATCTATAAATAGGTCTACTAAATAATTTAATTTCTTATAATAAGCATTTTTAGATCAGTTTTCAAGATATCACGACGAATCACTATCTACTGTAATGAAATCATTAATGAAGATTTTTTTATAGTCCTCACTTAGCGAACTTATGAAAAAATCTAACAATCCTACATTCTTAGTATCTTTCATGTTATTTTGTATTCTTTTAAGTTTTTGATTTAGGCAAAAATCAATTATAAAAGCTCGTTTTCTTTGCAAACTCATACTTTTAAGATTTTTAATTTTGTTTTCCAACATTTTTCCTCCTGCTTTAATTAAATTAGATAAATCAAAAAGATAAATAAAAAAGAAACTATGAACACAAAATATTTATAATATAAATATATTTTTTTTAACGTGTTATTTGAAGGGTTTGTTAATTATGGAAAACAAGGTTAAATTGCAAAAAATGATTTCGGATTTTGGTTTTTGTTCGCGACGCGAGGCTGAAAAAATGATTATGCAAAAAAGAGTATTAGTTGATGGTCAAGTTGCAAAAATCGGTCAGAGAGTTGATGCTGAGGCTGTTATTAAAATAGATGGCGAGATCATCGAAAGAAGTGATAAAAAATTTTATATATTACTTAATAAACCTCGAAACACCATTTGCACTTTAAGAGATCCGCAGGGCAGAAAAACTATTTATGAGTGAATGGGAATGGATAAATATTGCTATTCAATTGGAAGGCTTGATTTTAATACAACAGGAGTAATAATTATTTCTAACGATGGCAATTTTGCTAATATTTTGGCCCATCCTTCATCTAATATAGAAAGAGAATACATTGCAACATTGGAAAAGCCAATGAGTGAAAAAGATTTAAATTTTTTAAACTCTAATTTTGTAAAACTTAATGGTGTTTTTTCTAAACAAACAATAAAACATATTAAAGATTTAACCTACTCTATAGTTCTTAAAGAAGGTAGAAATCATCATGTGAAAAATCTTTTTTTATTAGTTAATAATTTTGTTAAAAAATTACACAGAAAAAGATATGGAGTTATTACAGATGATGGTTTAAGAGTTGGAGAACATAGGCATATTACGGCCTCTGAGTTGGAATGGTTTAAAAAAATTAAAAAAAGCTAGGTAGATATATAAGAACCTAGCTTTTGTTATTAATGATTAATTTTATATTTTTTTCAATATAATTAAAATCTGATTTAATTTTGTTGTTTGAGTTATTTATGTTGAGGTTATATTTAGCATATTTCATTCAACCTTCAGAAATATCTTTTGTGAATGTTATAGCCGTTTTTTTATCATAATTTAATTTTGCAATATTTTCATCATTTGATATTGAAATTAAATTCAAGTTATGCTTATTAGCAATTTTGAATGCAATCTGGAGATCGTTGCCTTTGGCTAAAAGGCTATATTTTGAATCATTTTTTAGTACATGATAAGACCCTGATAGAAATTTGTATTTTGAAGTTTTTTCACAATTTCAATTGCTATGAAAATTGGCTATAATGATTACGGGACCATTAAATTTATTAAGGTAATATTCAATAGAGCCCATCAATTCATTAAGATCGCCAGGATATAAAATTTTTATATTAGGAATTTGCAATAAAATACCTATTTGTTCCTCATTTTGGTAATAAATATTAGAGTTTTCAACAGAATTTAAGTCATTTTTTAGAATATATAATACCTTTAGGTTATCACTAACAGATTTTTTGATTCCTTGAATTAACTTGTCTGTATTTGATAAGGAATCAATTATTATTGGTTTAAAATTTGAGTGTCCAAATATACCATTTGCAATTAAACTCATTGCCTCGTTTTTTAATCCTAATAGTAAAGAACGGCCATCTTTGTTGTTAAAATCAAAAACTCCGTTAGTTGATTTAATTCTTGTTATTGGATCTAGCGAAGAAGAAAGTAGGAAAGCGTTTTTGTATTTATCAAATATATTATTTAAGATAACAACCATATTAGAGTAGATATCGCCTGAATTTGATATAAAGTTATCATTTACATTTTCTTTTAGATCTTCTCCCAAGAATTCAATTAATTTATCTGAAGCAGTTCATTTATTAAATAAATCGTTATTATAATTAATAACTTTCTTATACTCATCTACCACTTCTTGATATTTCTCAAAAAAGTCACCACGCTTGAAGTTAGTTGTTTCTTTGAATTCCTCAATTTCATCTACTGTTAAATAATATTTATTATTGTAGTAGTTGTTAAAATTATTAACTGCTAATTCAACAATTGAACTTTTGATTTCGATAAGTGTTGGTTTTTTTGCCTTCTTAGCTTTCGATATTGCGTTTGCAATAGATTTATAATTAGCATCCTTTAAAATAATATAATTAAATCCATATGATTCATATGTTTTTCTAATGTCATTACTATTCTTTTTAGAATTAAAGTTATTTAATAATGTGTTTGAATCATATAGCACAATTAGTTTATTTAGTTTGATTGATCCTGCATATTGTAGAGCTTCAGTCGCAATGCTTGTTTCTAGATCTTTGCTTGAAGCAAAAACATATGTAAAGTGATTTATTTCAGAAAAATTACTTGATAAAAAGGCCTCAGCAACCGCAACACCAACAGCCTCTGCAATACCACAACCATGTTTGCCTGATGAAAAGTCAATACCAAGTTTGTTATTGCGTTTTAAATAGTTATGATATTTGCAACTTGGTTTATTAATGCTTTCAATTTCTTCCTTCGTAATAAGATTCATTAAATATAAAATTGTGTAATAGGTGGTATTTACATCCGGGCACGAAACAATGAATCTATCTCTAGATATTCACTGGGGATTATTTATATCAAATTTATAATGAAAAGCAAAGAGCGCATGAAAAATCTTTGCAGCGCTAATATTAATTGCTACATTTGGATTTTTAGTATTTGCTATCTGGGCTAATGAATTAATTTTTATATTATCAATAGCTAAATTATTAATTCTTCTATTTTTAAACATTTTCAATTCCTTCAAAAACAATGTTAATATTGTTTGGTCTAACATTGATTAATGAATAAATTCTTTGTTCAAGCATGAATATTGCGTTCTTAGTTTCGAATGATAATATAGCTTCTTTTTTTAACTTGTAAGAAATAAAAATCTCAATATTATTTGTGCTATTTTTTATATTAATAATAGGTTTTTTTGTAAGAATTATTGAGTCTTGAGACTCAAAAAATTGATTTATTGCTTGATAAATAACATGTTCTTCAACCTTGAAGTCAAAATTCATTCTTGTGTTGACTGAGATAAAATTGCTCATTATGCTCTTCCTACATATTTACCAGTTTCAGTTGAAACCAAAATTGTTTCTCCTTCTTTGATGAATAGAGGAGTTTCGACTACATAACCGGTTTCCAAAGTAACTTTCTTTTGGGCGGCTTGAGCTGTGTTTCCTTTAACTGCATCTGGCGCTTCTGTTACTACTAATCCAACATTAGCTGGTAATTCAATATCCAAAACTTCTGATTCATATTTTCTAACAATAACTTTCATACCTTCTTTTAAAAAATTGACTTCTCATTTTATTGTTGATACAGGTATTTCTATTTGTTCGAATGTTTCTTGGTCCATTAGCACAATGTTATCTCCTGCATTGTATAGATAGTCCATTGAGACCTTATCGATCATTGCTTTTTCTACTTTTTCACCACCAGTAAAAGATTTTACAGTTATTGATCCGGTTCTTAGATCTTTTGCCTTTGCTTTAACATTGGCTTGGCCCCTTCCTTGTTTTGAGTGTTGTGCTTCTAAAACAACATAAATATTACCGTCTAATTTAAAGGTTACACCCGGTTTTAGGTCATTAACATTTATCATAATTTAACTCCTTAAAATATTGTTTATTAATTATATTTGCTTTATATTGTTATAATAAAAATATCTAAATTATAAATTAATAAATTAATATTAATTTAAAAACATTTATAAAATCTAAATTAATAATAGAATAATTACTATGAAAAAAAATGAATTAAATAATTATAAAGATAAAAAAAACTTCAACAATAAATACTTGATAATGATTAAAAAAATTCAAAATTGGATAAGAAATAAGGTGAAAAAAGCTAATGCTAGTGGGGTTGTCCTTGGGATTTCTGGCGGCATTGATAGTTCAACCTTGGCAATTATTAGTTATCAAGCTTTTAAAAAAGATGCTCATTTTTATTATTTAAAAACAAAGGCAGATGATATTAATGAAATGCACATCAAGAAGTTAAATTTAGTTGTTGAAAATAAGATTGAAACGATTGATTTAACAAAAGAATTTAACGATTTTTCTGATAAGTTTAATTTAAAGGAGGATTGAATAAAAGCCAACACTAAATCACGATATTTTATGAATGTTTTGTATACCAAAGCACAACAAAATAACTCATTGGTATTGGGCACAGACAATTTTGATGAATATTATTTAGGATATTTTACCAAATGAGGTGATGGTGGTTGCGATTTATTACCATTTGCAAATATATTTAAATCTGATATTTATGAAATGGCTAAACTATTAAATACACCAACAGAAATTTTGGATAAGAGACCTTCTGCTAATTTGCTTAATGATCAATATGATGAAGATGAACTTGGTTTTTCGTATGATGATTTCGAAAAATATATTATGGATAATACTTTAATAAGTAGTGATATTTCAACTAAAATTGAGTATTTTCATAAAAAAACAAGCCATAAAAGAAAGTTAATTCCAAGAGGCCCAAAGTTTAAATAAAATTTATTTTTTTATAACTACATTGAAATTATTAATTTTTAATTAATGAATGTTATATATAAATTTTTTTTAGATTTAGTTAATATATAGGCATAATGTTAAATTAAAATTTAGGCCTTTATTAATTCGAACCTAAATTTTAAAAAATTTATGAAGTTTTTATGTGTTTTTTTCAATTTGAATAATATAAATTTTGATATTCATCAGTTGTCTTTACAACTTGACAAAAAAGTTTGATTAATCCCTCGTTGGAATCAAAAAGTTTTTTGTCAAAATGGTCATAATATTTAATTTTGCTAATATTATTTATGATGTTTTGATTTAGTTGAAATTCTAATTTAACATTACCTTTAAATGTAGGCGAAATATGATAGCCTATAAGTCCGTCTGTTTTGGAACTAATAAATTCTTTCTTTTTACTATTTCAACTATTTTTATTATTTATATAGTAATCTATTGTGTACTTGAACTTGTTTATTTCGGTTTTTCTTGGTATTAATTCAGCAGTAATAAATCTATTGCCTTCTTCAATAGAGATACTATTTAAAAATTCTAACTGATATTGCCTTTTAGGAATGTAATATTGATCTGGACTCTTTAATTCAATCGTTTGTTGCATTGCTTTTTCTAAAAAATTATTTTGTTTTAGGTTAAAAAACTTCATATTGTAAATTAGGCTATTAGCATAAGCAACATTATTTTCGAAAATGTTTGTATATTCCCCAGTCTCGCCATCGAAGGTAATTTTTATAGATTCAATTAGCTCAAACTTCAAATCTTTTTCTTTAACATTAATATTATTAAAATCAACAACATTATTTTCTATTTTGAAATTAATAACAAAAGAAAGCTTGTTATAAAAATTAGCTCTTCACCTGTTATAAAAACTAACCTTTAGTTCCTTTAAATCTTCGAATTTTATTTCGCTTTTGTCTGCATATTTTGAAATGCGAAATTTTATCCGTTCATTTTCTAATTTCTCTAGATCTTGCACTTCAAGATCCTTATTATTTAATTGCAAAATTTTAATTCTTGAATTCTCATATGCTGATTTAGGAATCGTGAATTCAATAATTCATGTATTCTCTTTTAGGTTTCTTAAAATTAATATTTCACATTTTTGATCTTTTGTAAGTCCGATGTCTAAATTTCATCTATCTTCGACATTGTATGTTCCGACAGTTGCACTAATTTTCTCTTTATATTCAACAACTTCTTTTTGGTGTTCAATGTTTGAATAATTATAAATTGGTAGCATTAAATCCTCTCTATGCCTCTCTTATGGGCATAATAAGTACACCATTATTTTTTACTTTATGCTAATAAATGAAACTTTTGAAACCTTTTATTACATAAAAAAATATTTTTTTCTCATTTTTTGGCAAAATAAATAAAAGCCATATTTGCTATCTTTGCAAATAAGCTTTATTTGACTATTTTATTAATCGAATAAACATCAATATAATAAACTTTCGATAAATTTTAATCTTCGATAGAATGTGGATTTTGATATATTGAAGGTTTTTCAAGTTATGTTGCTTAGATCGTCTTTGAATAAAATTGTTAGTAATATTGAACGGTCCAATTGACTTAGACTTTTAATTAGTTTTATAACTAATTGTTTTGATCCGCTCGTAATTTCTAATCTTTGCAATCTAAGTTCTTCAAAATTTGCAATTTTTTTGGATAATTCCAGTTCAAGTCTAGTAATGTCTAATTCTAATCTAAAACTGCCATTTTCATTTTTTAAACCCACAAAATCCTTTAATAGTTTTAATAATATTGGTCTTATAATAAGGATATTTTTAAATCTTTGTCTCATTTTTTACCTTTCACCATTATTTTAATATTTTTTTTAGGAATTATAGGAATCTATGAAACTGAAAAAACATTTTATATTTATAAATATAAAAAAATTTTAAAGTTTCAAAAAAAATGTAGCATTTTTAGCAATGCTACATTTTATAGATATTTATCTGGGTGTAATTCTTTCATTTTTTTAATGAATTCCTCTTTAGTAAGAGAGCCGTATTTTTGCATTAATTCGACACATTCATTATATTCATTTTGCGCTCATTTTGCATCTTCAAATCCAGTTATGCTGGTAATATTTGGGCCTTTGAAGAATTTATAGTTTTTAAAGAATATTTCTACTGAATGTAGTCACATTTTATCCAAGTCATCTAATGATTTAATGTGATCAAGACGATAATCATCAGCATGAACGGCGATTAATTTAGTATCAGTTTCACCTGAATCAATCATTTTCATTGCTCCAATAATTCTGGCTTCAACTGAGACACCAGGCATAAAAATTTCAGGTGAATAAACCAAGACATCTAGTTCATCACCATCTCAATCAAGTGCTTCTGAAAGGTAACCATAGTTTGCTGGATATCTAAAACCCTCACGCAAAATTCTATCAACTTTTATTTTTTTGGTTTTTCGATCATACTCATATTTAATATTTGAATTTTTAGGAATTTCTATATTTACTATTACATTTTTCATAAATAAAATTTTATCAATTTTTATTTTTTCTAAAAAATTTCCCTATTTTTTCTTAAAATCGATGATTTTTAAAATTTCGCACTTATATTTGAATTCAGGAGGAAGAAAAAAATGACAATTTATTTATACGGAAAAATTGTACACACAAATACAAATTATTTTATTTTAGACCACAATGGCAGAGGTGAACTTATTTATGCGCCACAAATGAGTAGATTTAAAGCAGGGGAGGTGAGAAAAATATTTATATCTGAAATAAACAATGAATATTCTAGGGTGACATATGGATTTGACAATTTTAAAGAAATGGTAGTTTTTGAGGATTTAATTTCATTGCAAGGATTAGGCCCCAAAACTGCTATTTCAATATTAAATTCAGGTTGAGAAAATATTATTAATTATATTGCAAACTCTAATAAAGAAGAGTTAATAAAGGTACCTTATGTATCGCCAAAGATTGCTAATGCAATTTTATTGACCTTAAAGGATAAATATATTAAATTTATTTCAAAGATGAGTGATGAAGAAATGCAAAAATTCAATAAAGTTTCAAAAAACAACACAGTTTTAAAAGAATTTGAAGAAACAATGAAAATGTTAGGATTCAAAAATAATCAGATCAGACTTGCTCTTGATAATATGGAATTAACGAGCAATATTGAAGAATCTGTTGAAAATGCAATTAAAATAATTAGTCAAAAACAAAATGAAGCAAGAATTTAGAATAAAAAGTTTTGATAATTTTATTGGGCAAAATAAGATTACATCTACTTTAAAAGTGATGATAAACTCAGCACTAAAACAAAAAAGGCCTATTGACCATTTATTATTTTACGGGCCACCAGGATTAGGGAAAACTACCTTAGCTCAAATAATTGCTAATGAGACTCAAAGTAACATCATTTATGTGCAAGGGCCCCTGATTCAAAAGAAAAGTGATATATTAACTTTGTTTTCTTCGTTGCGTGAAAATGATATTCTGTTTATTGATGAAATTCATGGTATAAATAAGAATATTGAGGAATTATTATACTCTGCCATTGAAGATTATGTTATTGATTTGCCTGTTGGTGTTGAAGGTGATATGAAAATAATGAGATTAAATTTAAATAAGTTCTCATTAATAGGAGCTACTACAAAATTTAATTTAGTATCAAATCCACTAAAAGATAGATTTGGATATATCGGAAAATTATTGCCTTATAGTAACGAAGAAATTAAAGAGATAATCAGTAATTCAGCCAATAGAAATAACATTATAATCGCACCAGATGCAATTGAGGAAATAGCAAGAAACTGTCGATCTACTCCAAGGATTGCTAACAACTTATTAAAAAGAGTTTATGACTTTGCATTATTTCGAAACTTAAATCAAATAGAAGCAAGTTTGGTAAAGGAATCATTTGAGTATCTAGATATATATCCCGGGGGATTAAATATTTTTCAGGTTGAATATTTGAGTATTTTAAAAAATGTATTTAAAAATAAAAGTGCTTCTTTAGATACTATAAGTTCAATTTTAAAAGATGATAAGGTAACAATAATTAATGATTTAGAGCCTATTCTTTTAGTAAAAAAGTTCGTTGAAAAAACTGTTAGGGGACGAAGAATAACCAGCGACGGAATTGAATATCTAAAATCAATTAATAAATAACTAATAAGTTTTTATGTTTTTTATATTTAAAACTTTATAACTATTAAAATATATTCAAAATATAACAATTATTATATAATTGTACCTATGAATAAAAAAAATAAAATTAGCCCTGCAATAAAATGAGTTTTTAGTATTTTTATATTTATTGGGATGTTGTTAGCATTTATTTTTGGTTCTATTTTTTATTTAACACCAACATTGAATAAATTTAATCGTACTAATAATGAAATTATCGGAACTAAAACAGTTTTAAAAATTCAAAAAAATAGCAACCAAACAAGTTCTAAAAACGAATTACAACCAAATAAAATTGCAGATATTGTAAAGCAGTACCTTCAAGAAAAAGGTGATAAATTAACTTCTAACTATGATGTTAATTTATTGTCTAATAATCTTATTGAAGTAAAAGATTTGTCAGCAACTGATGATAAATCCCAAAAACAGCTTTTAGACTCATTAATTAAAAAACCTAATTTAACAATTACCGATCATAATGGTAATCCATTATTTTATAAAGGTAGATATCAAGGTAATGAAAGCTCATTCCATGGGTTGAAAGAGCTCATTGATGAAGGGTCTCAAAATTTTAACATGGATTTAGATCCAAATCCCGCAAGTGATAAAATACCTGAGGGTTATGCAGATAGAATTCAAATTAAATTGAATAGTTATGCATGAGATCAATTTACACACCTTGCATATGATTATTTTATAAGAGGTTTTCAACAACAAGGACAAGGTCAAGATGACCCTAGCTCAAAAGTATACTTTTGGTTAAATTTGGATGAATTCATTCAAAATGCCATTCAAAATGATAGAGAAAATTGAGATAGAGCAAAAAATAATCCTGTTAATTATGCATATGCCAATAATAAAGCAGGTGATGATGTTACACGCGATAAGGACGGAAAAGTATTAAAGACGTTAAAACCAAGCTTAAAATATTCAATTAATGCCCAAAGATATTTAATTTCTGCAATATCTCCTATCTCGTTGATTTCATCAAAAAAACGTGATTCAATATTTTACTTAATTAATAATATTTCTAATGGTTATTCAAATAAACAATTAACTTCTTTAATTAATTTCTCATATACACCATTTAAATTAGAAAAACAAACTTCTTATTTTATTACTAAATCATATAGACAATTTGATTCATATATCATTGCTATAGTTGTTATGTGAGCCGTTATGTCACTATTTTTATTAATAAAGTACAGACTACTTGGTGTAACTGCTAGTGTTACGTTGGCATTCTTGATATTTGTATTTTTATCAATCATAACTGCTTTTGGTGTAGTTATAAATTCAATAATTGGACTAACAGCAATTATGTTACTATTTATTGCATTTAGTTTATTAATTAGAAAATTGCACATCTTTGCAAAGGAAATTAAGGAAGGTTCGAATACTAACAAAGCTATAAATAAGGCGACAAAAAGGTCATTGATATCTGGACTTGATGTAGTAGCTGTTATAGGCATTGGGGCCATTTTGGCTTTCTATTTAAATATTAATCATTCTTCAACTATTGGTGCGTTAATGGGTATTGGCGCTTTGTTAATTTCTTTTATTGTTATTGGTTTAAATACCATATTGTTTAGACTTATAATTCAAACCGAATCGTTTGATAATAAGAAGTATTTGCTTTTAAGTGCAAATAAAAAAATACATAAATTTACTTTAAAGATTAATAATTTCTTTAAAGTAAGACTACTTATTATTCCTATTATCGCTATTCTTATGGTGTCAATATTAATATTTGGTTCCTTTTCTGGAATACAAAAGTCAGCATTATTAGGTTTTAATGTCGATTCTAATTTAAAATTTAAGTTTATTTATAGTGTTGGTTTAAATTTCAAAAATGGCGTTGATATTAGTGGACAAACTACTATATTAAATGAATTGCAAAATTTTATTATTTCTCATAATGAAGGTGTTTTAATCGAGAAAGTAAAAGCAAGTGAAAACGGATTAAATTCGCTATTAATTTATTCTAATATGGATATGAGCAATTTAATAAACAACGAATTGCTAAAGTTATTTAATTCAAAGAATTATGCAGATGTTACTTTAGTAACTAGCTCTAATGCTTTAGGAAATAACAGCATCGGGTATTCAACTGCCTGAATCTCTCTATTAATGCTATTAACCAATATTTGCATATTCATATATATCACAGTTAGATATTCAATGCAATCAGCAGTTATTTTTATAGTAAAACAAATTCTTTTGATTGGTTTAGTGTTAGGGATATTCATTATCTTTAGAACTAAAATTGATAATTTTGTGTTTGACGGTTTATTATTTGTTTCGTTTATCAATATTGTTGATTCGGTAATCAATTCATCAATCATAAAAGATGAAATTTTAAAAGATACTAATACCAAGAACTTTATTTATAATCCAACCCAGGTTCATAATATTATCAAAATATTAATAAGTGATACCTTTACTATTCAAACATTTAATGTTATTTTGGGATTTGTATTATTATCATCAGCTCCATTCTTGCTTGTGAGTGTATCGTTTAATGCAATATTTTCACTTCAATTAGCATTGTTATTTACTTGATATTTAAACATGTTTATTATTCCAAGACTATTAGAACATTTAATTAATTTAAGATATAAAAATAAACACAAAAGAATTGAAAATGATTTTTGAAAAACAGAAAAAATCCAAGAGCAAACCTTTATTGGTATTAATGATTTTTCGATGTAATTTAGTGAGGAATATATGTTCAAAAGATTAAAAGGCACACAGGATATTTATAATAAAGAGGCTAAAATACTAAATTTTATTCGTAAGACTTTTGAGGGAATAAGCAAAAAATATAATTTCCAATTTATTGAAACACCAATCATTGAAGACTATAATCTTTTTATAAGAGCAGCTGGTGAAACTAGTGACATTGTAACAAAAGAAATGTATGTTTTTCGCGATAACGGCAATAGAACTATTAGCTTAAGGCCTGAAGGCACAGCATCAGTTATTAGAGCATATATCGAAAATAAGATAAATAATTTTACAAAGGCAAAATTATTTTACTTTGGTCCTATGTTTAGATATGAGCGACCACAGAAGGGTAGATATAGACAATTTATTCAAGGTGGAATTGAATTAATCGAAAAAAAATCAGTTCTCTCTAATTTTGAGGCAATTAAATTTGCTAATGATTTCTTAAATGATTTAAAAATAAATGATTCTATTTTAGAAATTAATAATCTTGGTAGCATTGAAAGCAGAAATAAATATATTGCATACTTAAAGGATTACTTTTTAAAATATAGAGATCAACTAAGCGAAATTTCAAAAATTAGATTAGAAAAAAATCCCCTTAGAATTCTTGATGATAAAGAGGAAAATAAAAAAGAATTTGTAATGAATGCTCCTAAATTACTTGATTTCTTAAGTTATAATGAAAAGCAGGAATTTAATGAGTTGTTAATTTTGCTAGATAAATTTAATATTAGATATAAGGTTAATCCATATTTAGTGCGAGGATTGGACTATTATACAGATATTGTCTTTGAATTTGTTTCAGATTCGAAGGCTCTTGGTTCGAAATCAACAATTCTTGCTGGTGGCAGATATGATGGAATGGTTGAATCTTTCGGCGGCCCTATGATCGGATCGATCGGGTTTGCTTTCGGCGTTGATAGAATATCTAACATAATTGCTTATAACATTGACAAATACGAAGAGATAAAAGAAGATTTAGATATTCTTATAGGTTATATAAATGATCACGAAAAAGATGAAATATTAAAAATCGCTTATGATTTAAGAAAAGAGTACAACATTGAATTTATTAATGAAAAATGCTCAGTTAAACAACTTTTTAAATTAAATTATCAATTAAAACCTAGAATGCTCATATTTAAGGAATTAAATTCAAAACATCAAGAAATAAAAATAAAAATTAAAGATATTGAAATTATTCATAAATACCATGACATCAAACAATTTCAAGAGATAATAAAGGATGTAATATAAAATGAAAAAAATATATTGTGCAGATTTAGATATAAATAATATAGGTAATAGTGTGGAACTGTTTGGTTGAGTGGCAACTAAGAGAAAATTTAAGAATCAAATGTTTGTTGATCTGAGAGATTCTAGCGGTATCATTCAATTGGTGTTTGTTAATATTTCTGACCCACTTTTAACCAAAGAAAGTTGCATTAAGGTTAATGGTATCGTTAAGAAGCGCCTTGATGCTAATGCAAACTTAAAAACAGGTGAAATTGAAGTTTTAGTTAATGAATATCAAATTCTTAATTCATCTAAACAAATCCCTTTTGATATTGAAGATGATAAGAATAATTCTGCAAATGAGGATTTACGTCTAGAATATAGATTTTTGGATATTCGAAATAAAAAAGTATTGAACAATCTTAAAATTAGACATAAATTATCGCTTTATATTAGAAATTTTTTCGATAAGAAAGGTTTTATTGAGGTTGAAACACCTATTTTAGCTAAATCAACTCCAGAAGGCGCAAGAGATTATCTGGTGCCAACAAGAAAAAAAGGAAGGTTTTTTGCACTACCTCAATCACCTCAATTATTTAAACAATTATTGATGGCTGGAGGTGTTGAAAAATATTTTCAACTAGCAAGAGTTTTTAGAGACGAGGATTTAAGAAAGGATCGACAACCAGAATTTACTCAATTAGATATTGAAATGTCTTTTGGCTCGGAGGAAGAAATCTTTGCATTATGTGAGGAAATGTGAGCAGAAGTTCTGGGAAAATTAGGCTATAATATTGAAACAAAATTTCCACGAATGGATTTCGAATACTCAATGAAACATTATGGAAACGATAAACCCGACACAAGATATCCATATTTAATTCAAGATTATTCAGAGGAATTGAGTGATAAATTCGGAATGAAATATGTAAAGGGTATAATATTTGACCGGGATGTTAATGAGCATATTGATATAATTAATGAAATTTTTTATAAGAATGGTGGCGAGTTTTTTGAAACATTAGATTTAACTTGTCCATCATGTGAAGTTAGCAAACACCTTGCAACAAAAAAAGAGTCAACTCATTTATCAAACCCGATCGCTTTAATATCGGCTGGTAACGATGAAGAAAATGTTTTAAAAGCCTTGGGTGCAATAAGAACGCTATTGAATGAGCTATATAAGTTAGCAGATCCAAATAAATTAAACTTTTTGTGAATAGTTAATTGGCCAATGTTTGAATTTGATAAGGAAACTAATTCTTATGCTCCTGCACATCATCCGTTTACTCAATTTGATGAATCTACTGTTCATTATTTGAAAAATGATGAGTTTAATAAGGTTAGAGCTAAATCATATGATTTAGTTTTAAACGGTTTTGAGCTAGGTTCTGGATCGATTAGAATTCATGATCTCAATATTCAAAAAATGATTTTTGATATTTTAAAAATATCAAGAAAAGAACAACAATCAAGATTTGGCTTCTTCTTAAAATCATTTGAATACGGCCTACCACCGCATTGTGGCATTGCATTTGGTATTGAAAGAGTTTTAATGATTTTAACTAAATCATTATCCATAAGGGATGTTATTGCTTTTCCAAAAAACGCAAAAGGTGTAGATTTACTTACCTCAGCGCCATCAGAATTAGCAAAAGATCAACTTGCTGAGTATGGGATAGAAATTAAAAGTTAGGAGAAAAATAATATTATGGTATGAGCATTAGTTGTAATTCTTTTAATAATATCCTTAGGTATTATAGGAATATCGTTTATGATGGCCCCAGATTCTAATAGTTTTAGCGGTGCACTTGTTGGTAGCAATGATCTTGACTTATTTAAAATTTCAAAAGAACGCGGAATTAAAAAAGTTCTTAAATGGTCGATGATTTCCTTAGGTATTTTAATGTTTATATTTGCAATTATTTTGCGCGTTGTTTGACAGCAAGGTTAAAACTTACATATAATGAACAATAAATTTTTTAAAAATGTTAAAAAATTAGACTCAGTTGAGATATTAAAATTCATTCAATCTCATCCACAAGGTTTAAGTTTTTTGGAAATTGTAAAGAAATTAAACATACATCCATCATTAAATACTGATTTATCATTAATACTTAAAAAATTGGAAGAAAACGAAAAAATCGAATACAAGAGGGATGGTTCCTATATTCCTATTTTTTATCTTACAATGGTCGAAGATATTGTTGCAATAACTAATAAAAGATTAGGTTTTATTGATTTTATTGACGCTAATGATGAATCGAAGAAAAAATCTGCAATTTTATTTCCATTTGAAACAAGAAATCTACTTGATGGTGATTTAATAGAGGCCAAAATTTTCTATTATTATAACGATCAAAATGAATTGTTATATAAGGCAAAAATTACAAAACTATTAAAACATAAAAAAAATATTTTGATAGGAAATTTCTTAAGGTCGCATAATGGGAAGATTTATTTCGAAGCATCAAATGATCGAGATAAAGGAAAGTTTGAGATTTTTAATTTAATGAATATACCTAAAAATATAAATAGAGATGATGTTGTTGAGGTTTTTGTTTTAGAACCAAATGAAAAAAATATTGCTATTAAGTTTAATAGAATTATTACAAATATTAATTCTTTTGAATTTCCATTTGCTAAAATTCTCGCAGAAAATGAAGTTAGCCAGAAATTCGATGATAGTGTTCTTCTAGAAGCTTCTAATATGCCTACATCTGTTAGTGATCATGAAATTAAACAACGCAAAGATTTACGCAGTTTATTAACTGTTACTATTGATGGTCTAGATACAAAGGATTTTGATGATGCGATATCATGTTTTGTGTTACCTAATGGTAATACAAAACTTTATATTCATATTGCGGATGTTTCTTATTATGTAAAAGAAGGAAGCAAAATTGATAGTGAGGCATTGCTTCGGGGTACATCAATTTATTTGCCAGGTGAGGTTATACCTATGTTACCTTATGAATTATCTAATGGAATTTGTTCATTAAACCCTAATGTCGATAGATGTACTATTACACTTGAGTTAGAAATAGATAAAGAAGGTAATAATGTTAAAAAAGATATTTATGAAAGTGTAATTAATTCTAATTATCGCCTAACTTATAATGAAGTGAATGATTATTTTAATAAAAAGATAAATGTATCATTAGAATTAAAAAAATTAATGGATGATTCGCAAAGAATATCAAAAATTATTCGACAATATAAGATCAAAGAAGGTTATGTTAATTTTGAAATTAAGGAACCAAAGTTAATTATAGAAAATAATAAGGTAGTAGACATCAAAATAAGAGAGGACGGCGAAAGTGAAAATATGATTGAAGATTTTATGGTTAGAGCAAATGAAACAATAGCGGAAATGATGTTTGAAAACCATATTCCTTCAATATATCGTGTTCATGATAAACCATCTGATGATAAGCTTTTTGAGCTTCAAGAACTTATTAAATTTGCACATTTAAATAATATATTGGTACCTTTTGATGGAAACCCATTAAGTTTTTCAAAAATGGTAAATAAACTAAAAGAAAAAGGATTGGATGATTATATAAAAAATGCTTTTCTTAGAACAATGCAAAAAGCAGTATATTCATCTAAAAATATCGGTCATTTTGGTCTTGCTTCTAAATATTATTCACATTTTACCTCACCAATAAGAAGATATCCTGATCTATTATTGCATCGTTTAATTAAGAAATATTTGTTTGCTCGTAAAAAAATTAGCGATGAACAGTTTTCGGAGGAATCTAGTAAAATTGAACAAATTGCGCTTATGAATTCTGAAAGTGAAAGAACGGCAATGACTGTTGAAAGAGACATTGTTGATATTAGAAAAGCTGAATATTTTGAATCACTAATCAATAAGACATTTGTTTCTACGGCCGTTTCTATTGAAAAATTTGGAGTATTTTTTAATATTAACGAATATCAAACAAGTGTTTTAATAAGATTTGAAGATTTGGATGATAATGTTATAAAAATTTCCAATTATGAAGCTAAAGGCGACCGCCTTTTATTCAAGGTTGGCCATAATTATAAAATAAAAATTATTGGGATTGAAAGAGAAAAGGGAAATATTAATGCGTCTTTGTGTTAATATTTCTTTTTTTGATCTTATAATATTATTTATGCCAAAGTTAATTATAAAAAATAAATTTGCTAAATTTGATTATGAGATTCATAGTACTTATGAGGCAGGAATTTCATTACTTGGTTGAGAGGTAAAAAGTTTGAGGGCACAAAATGCAAAAATAGATAATGCTTTTTGCTCTATTAGCAACAAAAATGAGGTTTGGATTAATAATTTGTATATTTCTCAATATATGCTAGTTAAGGGCGAATTGGATAGATCAAGAAAATTATTGATGCATAAAAAAGAAATTTTGAGAATAAGTAATTTAATTGATAGATTAGGCTTAATAATGGTTCCCCTTTCGATTTATTGAGTGAACAATTATATAAAAGTTGAAATTGCTTTGGCTAAAAGATTAAAAAAATACGATAAACGTGAAAAAATTAAACAAGAAGAGCTAAAAAGAAACCTTAGAAAAATATATTAACGGGGATGTAATGGCTTCGACAAATATTTACGTATTTCAATTGCAGTGGTCTTGTAAACCATAATACTTCTAGGCTTTTTAAATGCAAACTTAGAAAACAAAAAAGAAAAAGACTACTTCATGACAAACGTTATGAATCGTCAATTAAATCCAGTATTTGCTTAATTAAAATCTGGTCAAAATCTTATAATGTGGCCCGCATTTAAGAATTTTGTTGTGTTGGGCTTGATTCAGTACTGTTTCAGTTAAGGGCTGAATGACTCAAACAAACTGACACCCTTTTAATTTTTTTCTATTTTAATTAAAACTGGTTAGCATAAAAATAGAATAAACTGTAGATATTGAAATATTACAATGTATGGACCGGGGTTCAATTCCCCGCATCTCCACCAAATGTAAATACACTAGCATGATGCCTTGGCATCATGTTTTTTTGTTTATGTTAAGAATCAATTATAAAAATAATTAGATAAAAATTATAGTAAAAATTTTTATTAAACAAATAGCAATATTAATAACTAAATAAGAGGAATCACCGATATACCAACGTCAATTAAAATGATAGATGCAGAAAGTTAAAGAGTCGCCATTATTAAAAAAACTCCTTAAAATTTATTTTTTCAATTTACAAAAAAACTCAAAAGATATCGAAAGAAATGGCCTTTTAAAATTTTGGGAGATAGCAAATTTTAAAATATTTAAGATATTTAGCAAATAAATAAATTTATGAAATTATTAATTTGTGGTGGCTTTATTTCAAAATAACAATTGTAATCTCGTCGAATTGTTAAGTTAAATTTTACAATTATCATAAAAACCTATTTTATTGCTTTTTTTGATGGAAAGTTTAGAAAATAATTTAATCCGGTTTTTTGATAAAAAAATATATTAATAACAAAAAAGTTTTTTTATTTTTTTTAAATAAAATAGCTTATTTTTAATTAAAAAATAATGTATGATTTTATAATATATAAAGTATTTTTATTGTAAATCTTAAAATAAAAGGGGAAAAATAATGGCAGTGAGATTAGTCGTAAATCATCCTGATGGATGGGCAGTAAAAAACCCAAAAGGACAAAGAGCTTTGAGAGTTTTTAAAACGCAAAAAGAAGCTATGGATTATGCAAAGTCATTGAAGGATACAACGTCAATTAATGTGCAAAGTAAGACTGGTGCATTTAGAAAAGTATAAAAATGTACAATATTTTAGATGGTAAAAAAACTAAGGAAGAAATACAAACTAAAATAAAAAAGCAATTTGAAAACATGGCAGAAGATAAAATGCCAATTTTAGGTATATTACAGGTTGGTGATCTTGAGGAATCTAATATATATATAAAGCATAAATTAAATATTGCTCATTTCCTTGGGTTTAAAACAAAATTAATAAAATTAAATAGAAACGTATCAGAAGAAGAAATAAAGCATAATATTGATATTCTGAACAAAGAAACAACCGGTTTTTTAGTTCAGCTTCCTTTGCAAACGGATAAAGTCAAAAATCTACAAGAGTTACTTAATTGCATTAATATAACTAAGGACATTGATGGTTTGACACAATGGAATCAAGAAGCAAATTTTCTAACTAATTTTAATTCATTTCTCCCTGCTACAGCTCTTGGTGTTGTTATATTATTAAAAAAATATCAAATTAATTTTAATAATATGAATATTGCCGTTGTCGGTCAAAGCAAGATAGTTGGAAAGCCGCTTGCTGATTATTTTGAGCAAAATGGGTCTCATGTAAGAAGATATGATATTAATACTCCGAAGGACGATTTATTATTGAATGATTTAGTTGTTGTAGCAACTGGCTGCCGTGGCTGCCTGGACGGAATAAAATTAAAGGATAATGTTGTCCTTATTGATGTAGGAATACATCGAATAAATGGTTTAATTGTCGGTGATATTGATATTTCTAAGATAAATAACAAAATATCATATTTAACTCCAGTACCTGGCGGTGTTGGACCCATGACTATCATTGCCTTAATGCTTAATTTGGTTAAGGCATATGATATGCAAAACGATTCAAATTTTTTATCAAAAATATTGATAGATTTATAATTAACTTTATATATTTTTTAATATAATTATTAACTATTTTTTTATAAAAAAATAGCATATTACACAAATTGCTATTTTTTATTTTTTTACTATTTTTTGATTACAACATTTAGTAAAATAATTTAAATATTTTTACTTTTCTTATTTAGGGGGTCTTTATGATAATAGGAATAAGTGGAATGATTGCTGCGGGAAAAAGTTCGCTTTCTTCCAAATTAGCTAATCATTATAAAAATTCTTTACTACTGAATGAATTTGAAGAAAATGATGAGGTATTCAATACTTTTTTAAAGTGATTATATGAGAAAAAACAAAATTTAACTATTAGTTTTCAAAGTTTTATTATTGAAAACCATTCAGCAAAATTTATGGAAATTTATAATAAATTGCAAGATAAACCCGATATAGATCGGCATTTGTTTTTGGATAGATTTTCTATTGAACATTATATTTTTGCTAAGTTAATTCTTAGCAAAAAGGAACCTAAATATTTTGATGGCTTCAAAGCCTTATTTTCTAAGTTAATTACAAAAAGCGAATTACCGGACTTAGTAATATTTCTTGATATAAGTTTTGATACTTTTAAGAAAAGAATTTTTGAGCGAGGGAGAGCTATTGAAATAGATAATTGAGATCTTAATTACGATTATTTCAAGAACTTGCATGAAAATTATTATAAAATTTTTAGAGAACTTGCTGATGATTTTCAACTTAATTACAAAATTATCGATACAAACAATTTATCTGAGGATGAGGTATATAAGCAAGTAGTAAAAATTATTGATGAAGAGGAAAAACAATGGCAGTTAAGACAATTGATCCACGAATAGAAAAAGTTCTTTTCAACCAAGAACAATTGGAATCAAAAATAATTGAACTAAGCAATTGAGTTAATGAAACATATAAAAATTCAAATAACTTAATTCTTGTCGGTTTATTAAAAGGATGCTTACCGTTTTATGCTCAATTGATAAAAACAATTAACATAGATTTTATTACGGATTTTATGATAACTAGTTCATATGATGGGAAAGACAAACCATCAGGAAATGTTAAGATAATTCTTGATCTTGTTAATAATATCGAGGGTCGTGATGTGTTAATAGTTGAAGATATTGTCGATACAGCAAAAACTATGACTAAGGTTGTGTCAATTTTGAAATCTAGAAATCCTAAGAGTCTTAAGGTCCTTACTTTATTAAATAAACCTAGTGGTAGAATTGTGGAATTTGAGCCTGATAATTATGGTTTTATTATTCAAAAAGAAGACTTTGTTGTTGGTTTTGGTTTTGATTGAGAAGAAAAAATGAGACAGCTGCCTTATATAGGTACAATTAAAAAAAGCATTATTTAATTGTGATTAAATAAAGGAAAAAACAAACAAAAATGAGCCTTCTTCAATATATGAGGTTTCAGCATTAAAACATTGATTTTTTACAGTTTTTTATTCCGTTGAGGAATTATTTTATCACTTGTTTTTACATTAGGAATTGCTATACCATGAGTTTATTGTGCAAGACAAAAATTTATTGCAAACCACACCATTTAAGCGCTAGAAGATTGAAATTTGATGGAACAAGTGGACAAATTATTTGGTTCATTTATTAAATAATGACTATTAGGTATTGTAACATTTGGTTTTTATACTTTCTTTATCTTGCCACAAAGGGTTGTTGCTTGATACACAAAGCATACACTCATTGCTGAATAATTAAAAGAAATTATAAAATGCAAGACTTTAATCTTGCATTTTTATTTTTGCGTTTATCTATTTTTCAGCCTTATCAGCCTTAGTTGTTGATTCTTTATCATTGTCCTTAGGTTTTGATTGTACCATTTTAACAATAGCTTGTTCAACATTCTTTTCATATTGTTTTATATTTTCTTCTAATTTTCTATATTTTTCATAATTTTCAGAATCGCTAAATTTAACTAGTAGAGTAAAAATTTTATGTGGTAGTTCATTTTGTTCTAATGATTTCTTTGATACGAAGGTTTTTATTTGTTCTGGTTTTAAATTATATGATTTAGCTATTTCATTAACCTTATTTTCATATTCTTCATCAGTGATTTGTAGATTTTCCTCATCTACAATTTTTCCTAAAACAAATGATTTAAAAAGATTTTTAAAGGCTTCATCTTGATATGTTTTTAGAACATCCTCTTTATTGGTTTTTGTGAATTCAAAATAATCTCTTTCGCTAATCCCCTTTTGTTTTAGCTGTTGAATAAAACTTTTATAATATTTTTCAGCTTCTTCATTAATAATTATGTTAGAAATTGTTATTGAAGAGTTTTTGATGATTTCGTTGATTGCTTCATCTGTGTAGGTTTGCGAAGCTACTTGTAAAACTGCTTTTGTTGCTTCAAATTCAACATATTCATTAAATTGTTCGATAGTGTTTACTAATGGATTTATTTTTGCTTCTTTTAAGAATTGATCATTTACCTCTGGGTAATTATTTGTTTTAACTGAATTAATTTTTACTTTAAAGACTACATCTTTTCCAGCTAATTCTTTTGCATGATATGTTTCAGGGAATTTAAGATTTATATCTTTTGATTCACCACGATTTAGATTGACCATTTGTTCTTCGAAGCCAGGAATGAATTGATTTGATCCTATTACTATGTCAAATTTTTCAGCTTCTCCGCCTTCAAATTTTTCACCATTAATGTAACCAGTAAAATCAAAATTTACACTATCACCCATTTTTATTGGTTCATTAGATTCAATGGAAACAGCGTAATTTTTTAGAATTGTTTCTTTGGTACCTTCAATCATCTTTTTATCAATGTTTGCAATGTTTAACTTAGTATTAAGTTTCTTATATTCACCTAAATTTACATTAGGAAATAGAGGGAATCTAAATACATATGTGGCACCTTGGTCAGAATAATCACTAACATCAAAACTAGGGTGATAATCATTAATAATTTTATCTTCGTCTTTAATTTGAGTAATTATATGATTTTTATAAACATCATCAAATTTATCATGAATTACTTTATTAAAAATTTTAAATGGATCAACTCTTTTTAGAGCTTCTTTTAAAGGGGCTTTACCTTTTCGAAATCCAGGAATTGTAACATCATTAGCTAATGATTTTTGAGCTTTTTCATAGGCCTTGGTTCACTCCTCGCCATTAATGGTATAATCGATAATTAATTCGGTATTTTCCTCATTGAATTTTCTTGACATTTTTTTGTTCTCCTTGAATAAAAAATATTGTTATTATTATAACATTATTTATTTAAATAATGAATATAATGATTTTTCATTATCTGATAGTGAATTTTCATCCCTTTCGCCAAATAAAACCTTAGTAACGTTGATTATTTCTTCATATTCGCTAATAGTTTTATTTTTTAAAATATTAATTCAATTTTTGAATAAATATGCACTGAATACTTGTCTGGCGATTTTGCTTTTTGCTACATCATTGCTGTAAATTGTTAATATTTCTTTTTCCAGTTTAGCAATTGCCTCATTTTTTAAAAATGAACCATCTATTTTAGGATTAATTATTATATTATTAACTTTGTAATTGTAATCAACATTCTTTGTTTGCAATAAATCATATATTAGCGTTTGAAATCCTCTGTTGTCAAAACCATCTCCATTAAAAAAGAATTGAAATTCAGATAGATATTCATTTATATCTCGGTTTTTTAATTCATTATAGTTAAGCATAAAAATATAATCCATTTTTTTGTTTTTTAATGAATTAATTAGTGATAAAGTATCTAAATTGGTTTTTGTTTTTAAATTGTTTTTTTTAATCTGAAATAATATAGTATTTCTGAAAGCGTCAATTTCTTTTTGCATTGCATCAATAACAAATTTATTTCTCGAGTTATCTAAGAGATAAATTGCTTTGAGCGGGTCGTCATATCTTATTTCTGTTATTTTATCAATGAAATCATTAAATTCTTTTTCTATTAAATCCATAATATAAAATTTTACACTATTAACATTATTAAAATAAATAATGTTGCTTCTAAATTAATAAATAATTCTATAATTTATATATAAAAAAATTAACGTTATTAGATGACGAAAATTAATTTTATTTTTAAAGAATTTTTAAGGAGAATAGGAATGTCTAAAATTAAGAAAATATATGCATATGAAGTTTTAGATAGTAGAGGGAATCCAACAGTTAAGGTTGAGATAACCACTAAAAAAGCTTTCGCTGAAGCTCTAGTGCCATCGGGCGCATCAACTGGATCAAAGGAAGCTTTAGAACTACGTGATAAAGGAACAAAATATGAAGATAATTGATTTGGTGGAAAGGGTGTTCAAAGTGCTTGCGATCATATAAATAATGAAATAGCTAGTTTATTAATTGGGCATGATGTAAAAAATCAAGAGTTGATTGATAATATTATGATTGATGCTGATGGTACTCCAACAAAATCAAAATTTGGTGCCAATGCAATTTTAGCTGTATCTCTAGCATGCGCAAAAGCAGCTGCAATCGAAGCTAAAAAGCCATTATATGAATATCTGGCTTCTTTAAAACAAATTAGTGCAAGTTCATTTACTTTGCCGGTGCCGATGTTAAATGTTATTAACGGTGGTGAACACGCTTCAAATACCATTGATTTTCAAGAATTCATGATTATGCCGGTAGGGGCTAAATCATTTAAACACTCTTTGCAAATGGCAAATAAAGTATTTCATACATTAGCTAAATTACTTAAGAAGGCAGGACACGGAACACAAGTAGGTGATGAAGGTGGTTTTGCACCTAATTTACATACCCATGAGGAAGCACTTGATTTTCTTGTTAAAGCAATTAAGGATGCTGGTTTTAATCCTGCAACAGAAGGCGTAAATTCGATTGCAATTTGCTTGGATGCTGCATGTTCGGAACTATATGATTCAGAGACAAAGAAGTATGTATTTAAGAAATTTAAGAAGGCATTATTAGATAAAAGAGCTGGTTTTGAAAAATATGCTAAAAATAAATACGAATTTACAACTAAAGAACTTGTGAATTACTTTGGTAAATTGATTAATAAATACCCTATCATTTCAATTGAAGATTCACACCATGAAGATGATTGGGATGGATTTATTGCAATGAATGAGAAGTATGGTGAAAAGGTTCAGTTAGTAGGGGACGACTTAATTGTAACAAATCCTCAATATATAAAGGAAGCTATTACTAAAAAAGCAATTAATGCTTCATTAATTAAGATTAACCAAATTGGTTCATTAACAGAGACAATTAAAGCAATCAAGATGTCTCAAGAAGCTAATTTAGTTCCTGTGATCTCACACCGTTCTGGTGAAACAGAAGATACATTTATCGCTGATTTATCAGTAGCATTTAGCACCGGAGAAATAAAAACTGGTTCAATGTCAAGAACTGATAGAATCGCTAAGTATAACAGATTAATAAAAATCGAAGATGAGCTAGGTAATAGAGCTAAGTTTAAAGGAAGGGAGACATTTTATAATTTAAAATAATATATCAAAATAAAATTAGACCTAATCCCCAATTGTTATGGGTTTGGTCTAATTTTATTATTTTTGTTTTAAAAAAACTTAGCCAAAAAGCCAAGTTTTTTTAAAACAAATTAATCGATTTTCACTTTAACAGCAGCACCCATTGAAGTAGAAACTACAATGTTTAAAACATATGTTCCCTTAACAGTTTGTGGTTTTAATCTCTTAACTGTTTGAATTATGGTTTCAGCATTTTGAGCCAACAATTCAGTAGGCATTGATTTTTTACCAACCGAGGCATGGATAATTCCACCCTTATCAGCGCGGTAATTTGCTTTACCTTTTTTCAATTCTTCAACAGCTTTAACTGGATTTGTTGTAACTGTTCCTGTCTTTGGGTTTGGCATTAAACCTTTTGGACCAAGCTTTTTACCATATTTTCCTAAAACAAGCATCATTTTTGGATCGGCAACAATCACATCAAATTCATATTTATCTTGATTTAAAATTTCTGGTAGTTCTGAAGATGAATAAACGAAGTCTGCCCCAGCCTCTAATGCTGCTTTTTGCGCTGAAACTTCATCAGTAGCCACTAAAACTTTAATGCTTTTACCAGTACCATTTGGTAGCACTACAGCTCCACGTAGTTGTTGGTCTGATTTTCTTGTGTCTAAATTTAATTTAATAGCAATATCTAATGATTCGTCAAATTTTGCAAATGAAGCTTTCTTAGCTAATTCAATCGCATCTGCTAAAGGGTAAATATCTTTTTTGTTAACTAATGTTTTTAAAACTTTAGCGTTCTTTGTAACTCTCTTAGCCATTAGTTAGCACTTCCTTTTAGTCATTCTTCATAACCTTCAACTGTAATACCCATATTTTTAGCAGTTCCAGCAACCTGATGCATAGCGCCTTCTAGAGTTATTGCATTCATATCTGGCATTTTATATTCCGCTATTTCTTTTAATTGTTCCAAAGTAATTGAACCAACTTTTTCTTTGTTTGGAACTCCACTACCTTCTTTAATTTTTGAAGCTTGAATCAATTTATATGATGTTGGTGAAGTAAATAATTTAAAAATAAATGATTTATCCTTATAAACTGTAATTAATACAGGAACCGGTTCCGAACCTCTGTCTCTTGTTTGGTCGTTAAAAGCCTTAGTAAATTCAGGCATGTTAATACCAACACCTGCTAGTGCAGGGCCTGGTTTGGCTTGTCCAGCTAAAAATTGTAATTTAGCTTTTTTTACTATTTCCTTTGCCATTTTTAAAAATCCTTTCGATAATTGTGGTTCAAACGAATTAATAAATTCTTCCACATTTTAGGCAATTTTACATTGCACCTAGAAATTATAGCAAATAACTTATTTTATAAAAATAAACTCATTATATTTATCTTAAAATTTAATCAAAATAAATAATATCGACATAATAGAGGCATAATAAGAATTCTATATTAGTAATTTTTTAGAAATTTTTATGCTTTTCTAACTAAATTTATAAAAAAAGTATCCACATTTGGATACCTTATATAATAACCTTTACAAAATTATTAGGGCTTTAGTTTTGTAAAAAGTCAGCACTACTTGGCATTAATAATCTAACTAAATGATCAAGCAATTGAATTTTTAGATTTGGATCTTTTTTATTATTACCATCTTTTGGGTTATTCATTTTTGAAAGTTTAATTAGCTCATCAATTGTTTTTATTGCTTCGGTAATTGATTTTTCATTATATGAGTTTCCCCCAAGACCATATTTAGAAAGTTTATCATTATCTTTCTTGTAATTTTCTTTGTATTCTGTAAGCATTTTCTTAAGGTTTGAAAAACTAGATTCATTTGCTTCTATTTTTAGATTTTTAACCATAAAAACAATAGTTTTAACTTCTTCGATTTGTTTTTCTTGTTGTGTTTTTTCTTCGAATTCTAAATTTTCACCCTTAGGGAAAAGTAAATCACTTGCTGTCTTTGTTAATAGCTTACTAATTTCTCCTAATAATTGAATTTTAACTACTTCTGGGACACTTAGGCCTAGAAGAATTTTAACCTTATCAATTGAATTATTAAGTGCTTCTTCCTCGTAATCAAATTCTGTAATACCAATTCTTTTTAGAAGTTCATTTAATTTTTTTTCATCTTCAAGTAATTTTTGAAATTCTTCTATTGATTTTTTATCTGAATTAACATTAAGTTTATTCAATTCAACACCTAAATTAACATTTTTGTTAAATTCTTTTTTAAGTTGAGGATCAATTTGTCCCTTGAATAAGCTTTTTGTAAAAATGTTATCAATTTCGCCTAATAATTGAATAATTACATTTGGATTTTTATCTTTATTTTTAATGATATGCTCAAGATTAATTAATAATGAAAATGCTTTTGTTAAAACATTTTTGAAATAATAATCACTTTTACCAAGTTTTTTAAATGCCGCAGCGCCTTCTTTTTTAAGTTCATCAACAAAGTTATTTTTTGAAATATCAACCTTAGAAATTTTTTCAGCGAAAAGCATTACTGCTTGTTTGTCTTTGTTAAATTGAATTGATTCAGGTGTTTCAATTTCTGGCTTAATTGGCTTATCATTCTCTGAATCGCCTTGCATTGGTTGATCAGTATCACCTTGTTTATCTGGACTAGGTTTTTTATCAGTATCGCTTTCTTTATCAGGTGTTTTTTGTTGAGGGTTTTTTGTTTCTGGGTTTTCTGGTTTCTTTGGTTCAGCTGGTTTTTCTGGTTTTTCCGGTTTAGCAGGATTTGCACATGATAGAGCTATAACTGGTGTTGCCAAAACAGGTAAAAATCCTAGAAAAAGTAATTTGCTTTTTTTCATTTTTCTCCTTATATTTAATTAAGTTTAATAAAGCAAATTTTATAGTATTTTTTTTTTTTTTTTTGTTTTGGCAAAATTTCATGATTGATGCTCTGATTATGACCAAAATTTTAGACAAAGCCAAGGCATTTATAAAGGCACTTTTTACTACTTGGTATTATTCTAATTTACGACCTTGATCTAATAAAAATATATTTATTGCAAAAATGTCTCTAATATAAATCAAAATTATATTATTTAATTCATTTTTATTTTCCCAATTTTAAGATTTAAAAATCATAAATCCACCTTAAATTAAAATAGATTTATGATTTTTTATTTAATTTTTTAATTGCATTTTTTTTAAATCATCATATGAATTTCAAATACTATGTTTTTAAGCAAATTATCAATTGATTCATCACCATACACTTGCTTGTATACAAATCGTTTTTATTTTCTATCGAGTCTGTTAAAGTTTTTTCTACTTTTTGGTTATTATTTTTTGTAAAAATTTTTAGCTTTTCCTTTGTTGTTTCTATTACATTTAATTTAGATTTTTTAATTAGTTCTTCAACATTGCTAAAACTAAATTGATTAGTTGGGCTTTTATTAGAGGTGTTTGACTATCTTTTGTATATTTGTAAATCATTCCTTTTGGGCTCTTTATGAAAATTAAAAATAACTAGATTCTTTTTTACAATATCCTTATATTAAAAACCTAGGAAAAATATCGGTTCTTAAATAACTTGACTTGGCATTTAAAATATATATAAATAAACTCAATATTCATATAATTTTTTATTGTTCATTTACAATTTCTAGGTGTTTTAAGCAAGCTTTAATTACATCACTATTGAGTGATTCATATACTTCCTTATCGCCAATTATATAAAACTCCTCTTTTGCACGTGTTACTGCTACGTTCATAATATTTGGATTATTGCTGCCAACAGCTCATTGAGCAGAATTTATACTATCTTTATCGCAACCTAGCACTAAAAAAACAATTTTAGCTTCTTTTCCTTGGAAAGTATGCACTGTTCCTATATTCCTTTTATTAATTATATCGTTGAGATTTCTCTCGAGTTCTTTTACTATTGCTTTAAAAGGAGAAATAATAAAGACATCTTTTAAATTTGCATCACGGTTTTTTATTTTAAATAAATATTTTTTTAAAACTTGACATTGTTCTTTTACATAATGTTTGTTTATGGCTTTTCCTTTAACATGGAGCCAAAATCCGTTGTAGCTTTTTTGTTTACTGTTTTCTTTTCCTTGGACCATATTTCCTTCATAGGAAATTTCGTTTGAAATATCAAACATTGGACTTAGACATCTTCTATGTACTCAAAGAGGTATGCCAATCCAATCTCCGTTTCTCTTATAAAATCCATATTTGCTATGATTATCAACAATTTCTTGCACCGAGCTATTAAGACCATAAGGCAATTTATATTTTTCTTTTATTCATTTTAAGGTATTTTGGTCTAATACTGAAACTGGTTCAATTTGCGATGGATCACCAACAGCAATAATATTCTTCGTTCTAAAAATTGCACCTACCGCTGCTTGTGGAACGGCTTGGCCCGCCTCATCTATAAACAAAAATCCCATTGATTCTTTTGGAAAATTCTTATACATTGTCCTTATGCTTGCAAAGGTTGAACTAATTGCGGGTACAGCCATATTAATTCAATTTCATGCTTCCACTAAACACTCGCATTTATCAATAGTTTTTCCTTTGATTTTATTATTTCATATTTTAACGGCGCTTTTTAAAGTCTCCCTATTTTCATATAAAAATTGTCTTCTGACTTTTAGCGCCAAAATAAACAATTTTGATTGTTTGATTCTAAAATTCTTGTTAAATCATGGGTTACTTTTTTGAAATACATTGTTGTCATTAATTGCATTAAATTTATTAATTTTCTTATTGATAAAAAAATCTTCGATTTTATTTTTTTGATCTAGCATTTTATTGATACTATCGATTTTTTTGCCTATGTTATTCTTTTTAGATTCGAGAGATAATAGTGAGTCGCATATTTTAACGCGTTGGTTTAAATAGGAGTTTAATTTTTCATTAAATTCTTTGTATTTCTTTGTTTTAAATAATTTACTTATTCAGCTTGGTTTTTGCAGTTTTAAATTTTCGATAGATTTGTTTATATTTTTTAATTCATTTTGGTTATTATTTATTAAGTTTATTATCTCTTTTTGGCTTTCATTAATTGCGTTTTTAATTGATTCAATATTAAGATTTCTATTTTCAAATTTATCGTCAGGTTTATCCTTCGTGAAATCGTCAATTAAAGCTTGTATTTCTAATTCTATTTTAGCTAAAAGGTTTATGTGCATTTGTATATCATTTTGTGCTTTTTTAATGTCATTATATAAATTTAAAAAATCTTGATATACATTTGAATTGTTATTTTCTTGCTGGTATATTTCTTTTATGATATTTTCGACAGCTTTTATTATTTCTATAATATTCTTCTTTTTGCCGCCTTCTAATGAAAAAAGACCTCATTTTTCTTTTGTGATTTTATGCTTATTGGAAATACTTTCATTATTATCTCTTTCTTCAGTTATTGCATTAGCAGTTTTGTAAAAATAATCAGCATTCTTTATCTCATTTGCTAGATCTTTGTCAACATTTTCCAATAGAGGCAATTCGTTTACTATATTTTGCACAGCCCCATTATTTGAACTTGCTATTAAAATGCTCTTATTTGCAATTTGTGTAGGCAAAATTTTAATTTCTTTATAAAAAACATCCTTAATTATCTTTGAATCTAGCTTGCATATTTCGAGAGATTGTTGAGTAATTAGCTCAGCAAATATATCCTTTAGTAGGGTTGTTTTTCCTGTTCCTGGAGGTCCATTTACACTTTTCATTTTAATATTTTCATAGTTTTTACTTGTCGATAGATTTACTGCAATTTGTTGCATTAATGAAAGCGCATATTCTACATTGCTTGGAAATCTTGAACATGGATAATTCTTAGGATCTAAAATTTCTTTGATTTGTTTAATACCATCAACTTGTTTATTATCTAAATTTATTTTTATTAATTCATTGCTATTTTCTTCTTTTGATGATGATAAATATTTGTCTAGATTTTGTGTTGATATTCCTTTAGCTTCTACTAGGTCATCAATAAAAAATGAATGCAATAAGGCATCATCTTCATCATCATTTACTATTTTATATCTGGAAAGATTAACATCAATATTGTAATTTTGTATTAATTTTTGAAATGCTTTATTAAAAAATGCTTTTAAATCTTCGGTTTCTTTCTTTTTAAATATATTTTCAATATCATCTGAAAGTTCATGTTCTTTTTCTTTAAATTTAGACATAGAATTAAATTCTAAATCACTCTTGGTCTCTCTAATATATGCACTTCAAGTATAGAAAGTGCATTGTTTTTCTATTTCAAGATTATTATTAAAACGTATAGCAAAACTGAATTTATTATTTCCTATTGATTCTAATTCATCATCATTAATTTTAGTATTATGTTTTTTGTTTAGAAGATCAATTAGTTCTTTTGAATTAAATGTGTTAAAAATAAAAACTAAATATTTTTCCTTTTTTTGCTTAGTTTCTTGTTTTAAAATCGTATTAAAATAGTCATAATAATTATCGTTTTGTTTATCTAGTTTAATCTCGCAATAATCTTTTTTATTTCAATTACCTTCGCTAAGTTTTTCAATCATTATTCAATGCTCAAGAATATTGCTTTTAATGCTTTTAGGGTTCATTATATCTCCACAATGTAATCATATACAGGTTTAATTTTAATATTGTAAATATGACTCATCTAATCATAATATTTCTCATTATTTAAATAATTTAATATTATTAAATACATTATAGTTGATAAAATGTTTTATTTAAAGAAGTAGTTATGAAGCAGTATTTATTAGATGTCAATTTATTTTGATTTTTTGATGTATTGATATTTATAGCTCTTATAATTTATTAAATAAGATACCTGTAGAATAATGTCTTAATTTAAATTAAATCATGATATAAGAAAAAGTGCGTTTTTGCATAAAAACATTTCATATTGAAATTTTAAAATCTTTATATATATTTTGCAAATATAAATATAAATAAAAAATATATATAAGAAAACATTATTTAACTTCCGTTCCATGTATTTTTATAATAAATTAGATCTAATAAGAGAAATATTATTAATTTATAAAAACAAGATTGTATAAAAAAGAACTATTGATTAAATTGTTCAATAAAAACTGTCTTTTAATCTATTTTGATTTCTCTTATTTAGTAAAATTAATTAAATATCATAAGCTATAAGGAGATATTAATGAGTTTATTAAAAAATTACATTCAGAAAATTGATGATATTTCTTCAAAAGAATTGAACACAGACCAAAAAAGACTGGCAATAAAAATTTTAGAAAAATTTCAAGAAGACGAAAAACAACTACAATATGTTTTCTTATTTGTTGCACAAAGAATTAAAACGGGGTTTAGATTTGATGTGGCGCCTGAAAGTGATTGGCAAACAGTTGCGCTATTAGAAAAAGATGAAAAACTTAGCTTTGTTTTAGATGAAAACAAAAGCAAAGATAACACATTAATCATCGGCGAAAACTATGATGCTTTAAAGAATTTGATAGTGATTGAGAGAGAGAGAGAGAGAGAGAGAGAGAGAGCTGCCTTCGCTTGATAAATATGATGTAATTTATATTGATCCTCCTTATAATACTGAATCAACTAAAAAAGATGGTAATAGTATTGCAGATAATAATGAAGATGTTAAGGCAAAAAAATTCATTTATCGTGATAAATATTCTAGAAATGGTTGACTTAATTTAATGAATGAAAGATTACGATTAGCAAAAGAACTTCTCAAAGATGATGGAGTTATTTTTGTTTCTATCGATGATGCTGAGCAAGGCTATTTAAAAGTTTTGATGGACGAAATTTTTGGTGAAGAGAATTTTGTTTGTAATTTTATTTGGGAAAAAAATTATTCTCCAAAAAGTAATAATCATTACGTTTCTGTTAATCACGATTATATTCTGTGTTATTTAAAAAATAAGCAAATAGTAACTAAATTTAATCGTTTAGAACGCAATGAAAAAAATAATAAAATGTATAAATTTAGTGATGAAAAAGGAAGATATAAAATAGCTGATTTAACAAGAAATTCTAATAATAAATTTGACATTGTCTGAAATAAAAAAGTTTATAAGTGCCCGGAAAATTCTGGGTGATTATTTTCAGAAAAAAAGATTTATGAATTGATAAGAGAAAATAAGATATACCTGCCAGATGATGCCACGAAAAGACCAGGTTTAAAAAGATATTTATCTGATGTTAGAGATATTATATCTAAGACAATTTTGGGGTATGAAATTGTAGGACATACGCAGGATTCAAAAAATGAAATAAGAGATATCCTATATAAAAATGCTTTTGAAACACCTAAACCTATAAAATTAATAAAATATTTGATTAGACTTCATAGTGATAAAAAAAATATTCGTGTCCTTGACTTCTTTGCCGGATCAGGAACCACAGCTCATGCGGTTTTAGAATTAAATCGCGAAGATGGTGGCAATAGAACCTTCACTCTTGTTACAAATAACGAAAATAACATTGGTATAGATGTAAACTATGAAAGACTTTATAGAATAAACCACGGGGTTGGTACTAAAAATGAAGCCTTTGAATGAACAAAGAAAAATGAACCATATAAAGCAAATTTAAATGTCTTTAACATCAAATACTATGATGTTAGCCCGTCAAATAACGATATTAATATTGAAGACTTAACCAATAAATTAATTAATGTCTTAAAAGAGTTTGGAATAACTTCAATAGATAAAAACAATCAACAGCAATATATTAATTTATTAAATGATTTATCATCTTTAAAACCAGAGAAAAGAGAAGATAATGAATCTAACTAATTCTCAAGAAAAGGTTATTAATGCTTTAATTAATAAAACCATAAATAGTTTAGAAGAAAACAAGCAAAATTCTGTTTATTTTAAAGCCCCAACCGGGTCTGGTAAAACATTTATGATGATTAACTATATTGATAAATTAATCGAATGAAATAAGTTTAATTTTAATCAAAATTTAGTTTTTGTTATTGCAACTTTATCTAGTGCAGAGTTGCCAAAACAAATGGAAGAAAACTTCAATGAGTATAAACAATATTTAATAAATAACGATTTAAAAATTACAAGAATTGAAAGCCCTTCAAATATTAATAAAAATTCTAAAGTAGAAAAAAATTATCAGTTTTTTGCTAAACCAAATAATGTTTATATCATGGGTGGAGCATCATTTAAAGCTAATGCAATTTTAAGAGAGCAACATGCTATTGAGGCTTTTTTAGATGAAATAAAACTAAATGACTATAAATTAATTTATATTCGTGATGAAGCTCACATTGGCGCAGATACTTCAAAAAATAAAAAAGATGAAATTTCATTTGAACAAAATATGCAATCAAAGGCTGATTTTGTTATAAAAATGACAGCTACTCCAACTGATTTAAGTTTAGATCTTATTGAGCTAAGCGAAAAAGATTTATTTAACGATAAAATCAGATTATTAAAAAGCGAAAAAATTTTTAATGAAGGTATCGAAGATAATGAAGATATTTCCTATATTGATAATGATGTTATTTTAGAGCAAGCCTGCTTAAAATTCAAGGACATAAAAAAACAATATAATGATGATAAAAATGAACCGGGCTTAGTGGGCATTAATGCCGCCATGTTAATTCAAGTTGATAACGCTAGTAAAGATCCTGAAAAAGAAAAAATATTCAATGAAACCATTGATTTAATAATAAAGAAATTAGAGAAACATTCTTTATCCTGAGTAAAGTATTTTGATAAAAATGATAAAGAATCAAGTCTAAGACAAAAAGATAATTTCTCACTTAGAGATATATCTAAATACAATTCAGACACTGATGTGATAATTTTTAAAGTAGGACCAGCAACAGGCTGAAATATACCGAGAGCATGTATGCTAGTTCAGCTTAGAAATGTTTCGTCAAAAACATTAAGCGCACAAACTATCGGAAGAATAAAAAGAAATCCCAATCCCTCTTATGATTTTAGAATTAATTCAATTGCTAATAAATACTACATTTATAGCAATGTTGATAGAGATATAAATGCTCAAAGAATGCTGATTTTAAAATCTCAGTTTAAAAAAGAAAAATTTATGTATGGTTCTCTTGTTAATATCAATAAATCTAATTCTGTTTTTAATTTAGATGATTATGAAAAACAAGTTGCTAATTATTTAAATAATTATTCTATTGAAAACTTTGAAACAAAATACCGAGTATGCAAAAAAGAGTTTTGTGATAATAACTTTATAATTGCTAATCAAAAGAGTTATGGTAATAAAATAGAAATAACATTAAAGCTAAAAAATAAAATTGATATGGAATTATTTAATATAAAAACAATTAAAAATAATAAAAAAATATTTACAGAAAATATTAAAAAAGAAATAAATAGCATCTATGAAACAAAATTAAAATCAATAATGGATAAAACATTCTTTTGATTTTTAATAATTAAATATGAAATCGAAAACTTTAATGACTTTTATAAAAAGCATTTGCAAAAACAATTGGATAATCAAGAAATAAGATATGTAATAAATAATTCTAAGTTTTTACCAGATTATTTAATAGAGAGTAAAGATGATGGCGATCCAAAAACAGACAATAAATTTGCTTATCAAGAAATAAATAAAGAATTTGCAAATATTTATTTAAAATCAGAGGCTGAAAAAACATTTGTAAATGAGTTTAAGAAATGTGTATCACTGCGGCCTGAAATTAGAATTTGAGCAAAGAATCCAGTACATAGTGGAATTAATTTTGAATATATCAATAATAATTTTGACATAAGTAATAGTTATCCGGATTTTATTATCGTACACGAAAATCATTACATTTATTTGGAAATTAAAACATACAAACATGATATTGATAAAGACAAAACAAAAAAATTAATTGAAGAGTATAGAAAATATATTAATAATATTAATAATAACTTAGAATTTAAACTTACGCTCGCTATCATATTTGTAGATATTAAAGGAAATAATCTCTATGCAAATGGCGCAAGTACAATAAAAAGTCTAAATGACATGTTTTTGTCACAAAACGATAACTGAGATAAAAATGGGGAATTCTTTATAAATAATGTAAGCGTACAATTTTCGCAATTATTAACAGAAGACAAGGAATAATAAAAGTTTCATAAAAAATATTTGCTTTAGCTAATAAGATATGGCAAGAAAAAAAATAAAATAATTTAACACAAAAACAAGGTTTAACCCTTGTTTTTTAATATTTATGGGAATTTTATCTATTTTTTGCTTCATTTAAAATATAAAGTAAAATAAAATATATAAAAATTATAAGGAGACCAAAAAATGACTTTATTAGAAAGTTATATTAAAAAAATTGATGATATTTCTTCAAAAGAGTTGAACACAGATCAAAAAAATCTAGCAATAAAAATTTTGGAAAAATTCCAAGAAGACGAAAAACAACTACAATATGTTTTTCAATTCATTGTGCAAAGAATTAAAATAGGTTTTAGATTTGATGCTGCACCCGAAAGTGATTGACAAACAGTTGCCCTATTAGAAAAGGATGAAAACCTTAGCTTTGTTTTAGATGAAAACAAAAGCAAAGATAACACATTAATCATCGGCGAAAACTACGATGCATTAAAGAATTTAATAATGATTGAGAGAGAGAGAGAGAGAGAGAGAGAGAGAGAGAGAGCTGTCTTCGCTTGATAAATATGATGTAATTTATATTGACCCTCCTTATAATACCGAATCAACCAAAGATGATGGAAACAGCATTGCGGACAATAATGAAGATGTTAAGGCAAAAAAATTCATTTACCGTGATAAATATTCTCGCAATGGTTGACTTAATTTAATGAATGAAAGATTACAATTAGCAAAAGAACTTCTGAAAGATGATGGAGTTATTTTTGTTTCTATTGATGATGCTGAACAAGCTTATTTAAAAGTTTTGATGGATGAAATTTTTGGCGAGGAGAATTTTATCGTCTCATTTATATGAGAAAGAACAAATCATACAAATCAAGGAAATAGTGGCAAGAAAGTTTTTAGAAATAGCGAGTATATACACGTATATTCTAAAAATGTTTTGTTATTAGATTATTTTAACGAAGGAATTAAATTTGATTTTGATTCAGCACCTCTAAAAAATAACTCTAATAAAGAGACAGAACTTGTATTTAAAGCAAATCAAATATTCATAAAAGAAGATAATATGTTTAATTTTGAAGAATTAAGAATAAGAATAAAAAGTCGTTGAAGTCAGGAAAGAGTAAATAAAGAATTTGACAAAGGAACAAAATTCTTCTTAACTAATAAAAAAGAGCAAACCGTTAGAGTTATGTATGGGGAAGATAAACAAGGTTTTATCGTTCCTAAGTCATTATTAAATACTTCTAAATTATTTTTAGAAAAATATAACAAAGCAACTACTGAACACGGTACAAAAGAATTGAACAGCTTAATTGATTCAAATTTATTCCTATACCCAAAACCAAAAGAATTGATAATGTATTTGATTTCCTTAATTAAAAGTAAAAACATCAGAGTGTTGGATTTCTTCGCCGGATCTGGTACCACAGCTCACGCCGTTTTAGAATTAAATCGCGAAGATGGTGGCAATAGAAGCTTCACTCTTGTTACAAATAACGAAAATAACATTGGTATAGATGTAAACTATGAAAGACTTTATAGAATAAACCACGGGGTTGGTACTAAAAATGAAACTTTTGATTGAATAAAGAAAAACGAACCATATAAAGCAAATTTAAATGTTTTTAACATCAAATACTATGACATAAGTCCAACAAACAAAGATATTAATATTGAAGACTTAACCAATAAATTAATTAATGTCTTAAAAGAGTTTGGAATAACTTCAATAGATAAAAACAATCAACAACAATATATTAATCTATTAAATGATTTATCATCTTTAAGACCGGAGAAAAGAGAAGATAATGAATCTAACTAATTCTCAAGAAAAGGTTATTAATGATTTAATTAATAAAACCATAAATAGTTTAGAAGAAAACAAGCAAAATTCTGTTTATTTTAAAGCCCCAACTGGCTCTGGTAAAACATTTATGATGATTAACTATATTGATAAATTAATTGAATGAAACAAATTTAATTTTAATCAAAATTTAGTTTTTGTTATTGCAACTTTATCTAGTGCAGAGCTGCCAAAACAAATGGAAGAAAACTTCAATGAGTATAAACAATATTTAATAAATAACGATTTAAAAATTACAAGAATTGAAAGCCCTTCAAATATTAATAAAAATTCTAAAGTAGAAAAAAATTATCAGTTTTTTGCTAAACCAAATAATGTTTATATCATGGGCGGAGCATCATTTAAGGCCAACTCAATTTTAAGAGAGCAACATGCTATTGAGGCTTTTTTAGATGAAATAAAGCTAAATGACTATAAATTAATTTATATTCGTGATGAAGCTCACATTGGCGCCGATACTTCTAAAAATAAAAAAGATGAAATCTCATTTGAACACAATATGCAATCAAAGGCTGATTTTGTTATAAAAATGACAGCTACTCCAACCGATTTAAATTTAGATCTTATTGAGCTTAGCGAAAAAGATCTATTTAGCGACAAAATCAGATTATTAAAAAGTGAAAAAATCTTTAATGAAGGTATTGAAAATAATGACGACATTGCTTATATCGATAACGATATTATTCTCGAACAAGCCTGTTTAAAATTCAAGGACATAAAAAAACAATATAATGATGATAAAAATGAACCGGGCTTAGTGGGCATTAATGCCGCCATGTTAATTCAAGTTGATAACGCTAGTAAAGATCCTGAAAAAGAAAAAATATTCAATGAAACCATTGATTTAATAATAAAGAAATTAGAGAAACATTCTTTATCCTGAGTAAAGTATTTTGATCAAAATGATAAAGAATCAAGTCTAAGACAAAAAGATAATTTCTCACTTAGAGATATATCTAAATACAATTCAGACACTGATGTGATAATTTTTAAAGTAGGACCAGCAACAGGCTGAAATATACCGAGAGCATGTATGCTAGTTCAACTTAGAAATGTTTCTTCAAAAACATTAAGCGCCCAAACTATCGGAAGAATAAAAAGAAATCCCAATCCTTCGCATGATTTTAGTAATAGTTCAATTGCTAATAAATACTACATTTATAGCAATGTTGATAGAGATATAAATGACCAAAGAATGCTGATTTTAAAATCTCAGTTTAAAAAAGAAAAATTTGTGTATGGTTCTCTTGTTAATATCAATAAATCTAATTCTGTTTTTAATTTAGATGATTATGAAAAACAAGTTGCTAATTATTTAAATAATTATTCTATTGGAAACTTTGAAACAAAATACCAAGTATGCAAAGAAGAGTTTTGTGATAATAACTTTATAATTGCTAATCAAAAAAGTTATGGTAATAAAATAGAAATAACATTAAAGCTAAAAAATAAAATTGATATGGAATTATTTAATATAAAAACAATTAAGAATAATAAAAAAATATTTACAGAAAATATTAAAAAAGAAATAAATAGCATCTATGAAACAAAATTAAAATCAATAATGGATAAAACATTCTTTTGATTTTTAATAATTAAATATGAAATCGAAAACTTTAATGACTTTTATAAAAAGCATTTGCAAAAACAATTGGATAATCAAGAAATAAGATATGTAATAAATAATTCTAAATTTTTACCAGATTATTTAATAGAGAGCAAAGATGATGACGATCCAAAAACAGACAATAAATTTGCTTATCAAGAAATAAATAAAGAATTTGCAAATATTTATTTAAAATCAGAGGCTGAAAAAACATTTGTAAATGAGTTTAAGAAATGTGTATCACTGCGGCCTGAAATTAGAATTTGAGCAAAGAATCCAGTACATAGTGGAATTAATTTTGAATATATCAATAATAATTTTGACATAAGTAATAGTTATCCGGATTTTATTGTTATACAACGAAATCATTACATTTATTTGGAAATTAAAACATACAAACATGATATTGATAAAGACAAAACAAAAAAATTAATTGAAGAGTATAGAAAATATATTAATAATATTAATAATAACTTAGAATTTAAACTTACGCTCGCTATCATATTTGTAGATATTAAAGGAAATAATCTCTATGCAAATGGCGCAAGTACAATAAAAAGTCTCAACGACCTATTTTTAAAACAAAATAATAATTGAGATGAAAATGGGCAATTTTTCATAAAGGATGTAAGCGTACAATTTTTGCAATTATTAACAGAAGACAAGGAATAATAAAAGTTTCATAAAAAATATTTGCTTTAGCTAATTTATTATTATTTTGCAATAAATTATTAATATTTTTTGTTTTTGATAATTTAGATAAAATATAAATATAAGCTGTGTTAGAGAATGATTGTTCAAAATAGCTTAATTTTGCAAAAAATGATGATCTAATTTTTTACCAAAAATTTAGGCTTAAAATAAAAATAAAAAACCAAGCTTTCTCATTATTTAGAGCTTGGTTTTTAAAATTTTAAATTATTAAAAGTTCATAACCCTTTCTTTAATTTTGTTAATTTTATTTTTAATAATTTCCTCAATTGAATAAGAATTAAATGGTTCTACTTTTGTTGCGTCAATTAAAAGGGTTTCACTAACCCCTGCACCCAAGAAATTTCAGATGCCCTCTAGGTAAGAAATGTGACTTGCTCAAGGATATCAATCGCATGGAGCTCCCTGAGAAGCAATTATTTGTACCTTTAAATTAGACAGCAAACCTATTGAGCTACCTTTTTTAGCGTATTTATAAGAAAATGTCTTATTAGCAACACAAATTCGGTCGATAAAATTTTTTAACACTGCCGGAACATTAAAATTTATCATTGGGGCTGAAATAATTAATTTGTTGGTTTTTTTTAAAATATCAATATATTTACTTGATAATTCATCATTAAAAAAATCAGAAAAATTATTTGAGTTCATTGGATGTGTTGCCATTTCAAGTTCGTTTAAATCTAACTCCACAATTTCATCATTTTTGTTAATTTTTTTATATTCCTCAACGAAGCTCTTAGTAATAGCACTTGAAACAGACTTCTCTTTTGATATGGGCGAAGAATATAAAACTAATACATTAGCCATAAAACTCCTTTATTATTTATTTTTTAATATTATATAAGTTTTAATTGCCTTATTTTGAATAAATTTAGTTAAATCAAAAAAACTTGGTTTCCCAAGTTTTTTTGAAATGGTGCGGATGAAGGGAATCGGACCCTCGTATTCAGATTGGCAACCTGATGTTCTACCATTGAACTACATCCGCAACTGGTGCAAGTGATGGGAATCGAACCCACGTAGTTAGCTTGGAAGGCTAAAGTTCTACCATTAAACTACACTCGCAATTAGCGTTATATATTATAAACCATAATTTTTGTTTTATCTAAAAATATTTTTTAATTTGTTTGTTTTCAGCCAAACTATATTTTAAAAAAGCAGAATATTTATAAAAAACTATTAGTTATAAGAAATTACGACACTTGGGTTTTTGCATTAAAAGAAGATAAATAATATGTTTATAGTTGTTGATTTATATAGTTTTTTTATATATTTTATTGTATACAATAAAATGTCAATTTAAGCATTTTTGAAAAATAAAATTAATATTATATTTATAATTATCACTATGATTGAAATTAAAAAACTTTGTTATAAATATCCTGGTGCTAAAAAATATGCCTTAGATAATATTAATTTTACAATTGAAGATGGGCAATATGTTGCCATTTTGGGACATAATGGTTCAGGAAAGAGCACTTTTTCAAAACTACTTGCTGCAATTTACAAAGCTTCATCTGGGAAAATTATTATTGATGGTCTAGAAATAAATTCTGAAAATTTGGCGGAAATTAGAAAAAAAATTGGTATTGTTTATCAAAATCCAGATAATCAATTTATAGGTGCTACTGTTGAAGACGATATTGCTTTTGGCTTAGAAAATAAAAAAATGTCATATGATGAAATGAACGTAATTGTAAAAAAATATGCCAATGAAGTAGGAATGGGCAATTTTTTAGATAGGGAACCTCAAAATTTATCGGGAGGTCAAAAGCAAAGAGTGGCCATTGCTTCTACTCTTGCATTAGATCCTAAAATTATTATTTTTGATGAAATAACTTCAATGTTAGACCCTAGAGGCCGCAATGACATTTACAAAATAATTCATGATCTGCATTCCAACACCAATAAAACTTTAATTTCGATCACTCATGATATGGATGAAGCTTTGTTAGCTGATAAGTTAATTGTCTTTTCAGGTGGCCATGTGATAGCTCAAGGAAAACCTATTGAAATTTTAAATAACAAACAAATAATTGAAATTGCAAAAATAGATTCACCTTTTATATACAAACTTAGTGAAATGATTCACGGAATTGAGCCAACATATGACGATAAAAAATTATTGGAGACATTATGCAAATTAAAGTAGACAATATTTCAAAGGAATATAACAAAAAGCTTCCTACATATATTAAGGTGTTAGATGGTGTATCAGTGGAAATTAATGAATCAGAAGCAATTTCAATTATTGGACCAACTGGCTCTGGTAAAACTACATTAATAGAACATCTTAATGCATTAATATTACCCGATGAAGGTTTACTGCATTTTAGTGATGTCCCTTTGTTTAAGAAAGCCAAAAAGCCATCTAAACCAAAAAAACAAAGTGATGATAATGATGAAACATACCAAGCTAAATTAAATGAATATATAAAGAATTTAGAGAAGTTTCAAAAAACTAAAAAAAGTGATCGTGTTGAAATAGTATATACTGATATTGATATTATCAAAAGTAAAAGAAAAATCAAAAATGTTAAAGCATTAAGAAAGCAAGTTGGAGTTGTATTTCAATTTGCTGAATATCAATTATTTGAATCTACTATTGAAAAAGATATTATTTTTGGTCCCGTTTCAATGGGTATTAAAAAAGACAAAGCTAAGGAATTAGCGGCTAAATATATTGAGATGGTTGGTCTACCAATTGATTATCTTAAAAGAAGCCCCTTTGACTTATCAGGAGGGCAAAAAAGAAGAGTTGCTTTAGCAGGTATTCTTGCTATGGAACCAAGATTTCTTGTTTTGGATGAACCTACTGCTGGTTTGGACCCGCAGGGTGTTGAAGAAATGCTCCAGCTGTTTTATAATTTATATAAGCAAGGCACAACTATTATTATTGTTACACACGATTTAGATAATGCTCTTAAATGAACAAATAGAACCTTATTTGTTAAGGATGGGAAGATTATTAAAGACGGTAATACTTATGATATTTTAAGTGATAATAAACTATTATTAGATAATAATTTAATTCCCACAAAATTATTGTCATATGTAGAAAGGCTAAATAATGCTGGTTTTAATATTGGAAAAGTAACAAATATTGAAGAATTGGCAGATAAAATAAATAACATAATTAAGTGAAAAAAATAAAAAGGAGCTATAAATATGGATAAAACAATTATTGGCAAATATCTCAATATACAGACGCCAATTCATAGACTTGACCCCCGACTGAAATTTTTAGCTAACATACTATTTATAATTTTGTTTTTTATTTCTGAACATTATATTACATTATCAATTTTAGTAATTATTAGTATGGTTTTATATGGTATTTCTACTAAATCAGTAATTTCTATTTTTAAAAAAATTAAGTTTCCTATCTATATTGCTATTTTTCTCCTGGTCATTAATATGCTAACTGTTAAGGGCGCGGTGATGTATTACGAAATTGATAAATACGTTCCTCTTTCAACAGAAACAAATGCTGACGCTTTTGTGATATATCGCGGTAAATTAATAGTTAATGTAGTATATTTTGCTCCTAACAACGATGTTAATTCGATATTTCAATTATCATTATTCTCAATTCATCGAACTTTTACAATACTTTTGAGAATTTATGGCGTTGTATTAATAACAACAATTTTGACAGTAACAACAAAACCTGTTTTATTAACGAGAGCAATCAATGATCTGCTATATCCGTTAAAAATATTTAGAGTACCGACTGAAATAATTACGATGATTATATCCATTGCCTTAAGATTTATTCCTACCTTGTTAGAAGAATCAGGAAGAATTATGAAGGCGCAGTCAAGCCGAGGCGTAGATTTTAAAAATGGTAATTTTAAGGATAAAATAAAATCTTTCATTGTCCTAATGGTCCCACTTTTTGTTTCATCCTTTAATAAGGCTAATGATTTAGCTGATGCTATGACTTCAAGAGGATATGAACCATATGCAAAAAGAACCTATTATCGTCAATTAGTTCCTAATTGAAGAGATTTGATTGCTACGCTAATATTAATGACTCTAACTGCATTGGTTGTAATATGTGCTATAGACCATATTGCTTTACCATCATGGTGAATTGCTTCATTTCAAAAGGTTTAATATGAATGAGAAAGATTTTGAAACAAGAAAAAAAATACTAGAATTACAACAAAAAATAAGCCAATGAGATAAATATTATTATGATTTTGATAAACCGTTAGTTTCTGATGAAATTTATGATATTGAATTTAATCAATTAAAAAGATTGGAATTGCAATATAAACATCTTTTTTTAAAAGAAGAATTAGAGCAGTCGCCAACCAATAAAATTAATGCTAATGTATCTAAAAATTTTGCTAAGGTTAAGCATGATAAATCAATGCTTTCTTTAAATAAGGCATATACCATTGCAGAAATCCAAAAATTTATTGATAATATTAAAAAGGTAACCTCGCATTTTTCTTTTTTTATTGAACCAAAAATTGACGGGCTCTCAATTTCTATTAAATATAATCAAGGCAAGTTAATGCAAGCAGTGACAAGGGGCAATGGGTTAATTGGCGAAGATGTTACCAATAATGTTTTGCAAATAGATAATATTCCAAAAATAATTAATTATAAAAAGCCCCTTGAGGTTAGAGGTGAAATTTTTCTTCCTATTGATGAGTTTAAGAAAATAAACGAAAAATTGCTTAGTGAAAATAAAACGGCTATGGCTAATCCACGCAATGTTGCTGCTGGTACTTTACGCCAATTGGACCCACAAATTGTAAAAGAAAGAAATCTTTCATCCTTCTTATATTATGTTGTTGCACCGGAAAAACATAATATTCAAACTATGTATGAATCATTTGAATTTTTAAAAAAGTTGGGTTTTTGTGTTACAGAGCAATCAATCCTTGTTTCTTCTATTAAAGAAATAGAACAATTTATTGAGGAATTCAAGACTAAAAAGTTATTATTTAACTATGAAACTGATGGCATAGTTATAAAACTTAATGAGCTCAAATTTTATGATAAATTAGGTGAAACAGCAAAATTCCCTCATTCAGCAATTGCTTTTAAATATGAGCCCGATGTTGTTTCTACCATATTAAAAGATATTTTTATTACTGTTGGTCGGACTGGCTTAGTTACATATAACGCTTTATTGCAAGAAGTTGAATTGTCAGGAACAAAAGTATGTTTTGCAACGCTTAATAATTATGAATTTATTAAAAATCTAGATATAAATATTGGTGATGAAATATACATAAAAAAATCTGGTGAGATTATTCCATGCGTTATAGGTTTGGCTAATAAACATAATTTAGAGAAGCTAGAGCCATTTAAGGTATGCCCATATTGTAATAACGTTTTGTTATTTAATGAAACAGGATTGGAACAATATTGTTTAAATCAAGATTGCCAAGAAATAAAAGTTAGAAAACTTATTCATTTTGCTTCAAAAGAGGCGCTTGATATTAATTCACTTGGTGAAAAAAATATCATATATTTTTACAAAAATGGTTTTATAAATAATATATTGGATATCTTTAATCTTCATAAACATCGTGATGAATTAATTAAATTGGAAAGATTTGGATATTTGTCAATAAACAAAATTTTAAAATCAATTGAGGATATTAAAACTAAACCACTTGAAAATTTGATATTTGGTTTATCAATCCCATTAGTCGGAAAAAGAACTGCGAATATTATTGCTTCAAAAATTCTAAAACTAGAAAATGCCTTAAATTTTAATTTTGAAGTGTTTAAAGATTTTTATGATTTTGGTGATAAGATTACTAAACAATTAATAGAATGATTCTCCAATGAAGAAAACATAAGTTTAATTAAAAAATTAATTGAACATGGTATAAATCCATCATATGAACAAAAAGCAATAACCAATATCCTAAATAATAAATCTTTTGTTATAACAGGCAAGCTTACAAAACCTAGAAGTTATTTTGAAAAACTTATTGTGGAAAACGGCGGCGAGGTACTTTCGTCTATTTCTGCTAATATAGCCTACCTATTAATTGGCGAAAAGGCAGGAAGCAAACTATCTAAGGCACAAAAACTTGGTATAACAATAATTAATGAAGATGATTTAAAATTAATGCTAAATTTATCAAACTCCTAACCTTAGTTGGCTATGGAGTTTTATTTTATAAGTCTTTAATAAGGCTATACTAAATATAAAGCACATTAATCATGATGTATCAAATTTTATGATTATGTTTGATTCACTAATTATGTCAATGAATGCATCAAATCAAAGGATGGTATTTTCAATAATGATATTTATCCTAAAAAATAGAAGTGTAATAATGTAGTTTAAGGAAATAATTGGAATAAACAGAAGTTGAATAAAAAAAGAAAAAATATTATAGTTTTTATTAAAAGTGTGAATTATTAAAGTGGAATAAATATGGGCAATTAAAAATACCGCAATTGTTTTGACAAAATATCCTTGTTTTGTTAAAACAAAAATTGTAATAAATATGGATAGTGTAATCAAAAATGATAAAATGAAAGAGTATGAAAACATTATAAATGGATTGTAAAAAACCATTATTAAACCCGTTATTGCCAATAGCGCAATATTGTTTATTTTTTTGTTAAAAATAATTTTATTTAGATATGCTAATATTAAAAAGATTAAAGACCTTGTTGCACTTACATGAAATTCGATTGATATTAAATAAATAATCAATAGAGGAATAGCGATAAAATCTTCAATAAAATAGCCATTTTTAATTCTTCTAATTATTTTGGATATAAATAGATAAATTAAATTAAAATGAAATCCGCTAATAGTGAAAAAGTGAATAATATTAAGATCACTAAGCTTTTTATATATGTTATTAGCTTGATTATAATTGTTGAAAATGATGATATTAAGATAATCTATAACTATGTGGTTTTTTGTGTTAAAAATTGATAATTTTTCATTTTTTTTAATAAATTCAATATTTGAATTAGTGAGATTAAAAAATAGCCTATTTGCAACTTCAAACGAGCTTAAATTCTTATTTAAAATAAGTGTTCCTTTGATATGAAATGTATACTCATAGTTGTTCATAAAAGTAATATCTATAATGCTTTTGGTCTTAAAAACTTTAAAATAAGCATCTTTATATTTGAATATTAGATAGGCTTTATATTCTCTAATCATATTTAAATCATTATCTAATTTTATCCCGTCAATTTTTGCAAAAATTGACTGGTAAACTACATAGCTTAAAAAAATAATTGAGCTAAAAATGAAAAATGTAATTCAAAATTTAATATTAAAAAAATTAAAAATGCAAATCATTATTAAAGCTAGTGAAATTAAAATAATTTCAATTCTCAATATTAGTATAAATATTAAAAAAGAACTGATGGACGATATTAATAGAATATCTATATATCTATATTTTCTGTTAATATTTGATAAGTTTTTTCACCAATGCCTGGTAGTTGTAATAAATCATCTCAATTCTTAACATTCCTTTCTTTAATATATTCAAAAACTTTTTTTGCAATGTTTGTTTTAATTCCTAAATTTATTAAAATTTGCAAATCATTGATATCTGTTATCTTTAATTTTTTATTTTTAGTAAAGGGAATAAAAACTCTTTCGTTGTTTTTTAACAACTGTGATTTATTTATCTTTTGTAAATCTGCACCACTTTTTAAAATACTTTCTCTTATTAAATCAAAATAATTTGCTCCATCCTTTAAAGTATATTCACCCGGATATTCAACTGCACCTTCAATAAAAACAGTTATATAATTACTTTTAAAAGAAGATTTGTTATGATGTCATTTATCTATAATTTCTGTTTTAACTACAACGCCACTAATAAGTACAACTGATGAAATAATAAAAAATGAGGCAGTTAGAATAAATTTCTTTTTGTTTATTTTTAATTTCATAAATCAAATTTTTAATAATACACAAATGTTTTTATCTAATATGGGAAAAAATAAAGAAAGTATTAAGAAAATAAATCAAATCTCATAATAAACAAGCAATATTTAAAGAGAATAAATTTTGACATCTCGAATATTTTTTCCTCTTTAAATCATGTCTTTAAATTTCTTTTTTATTTTTCTAAAAATAAAGTTTTGGAAATAAACAGAAACATAATTAATAGCTTAGATAATAGAGAGATAGGATATTTTTTCAATATTGAAATCCGAAATTTTTTTAAGTTTCAACAAAAGATGTCTGAAAAATGATTTTTTAACGATTTATCAAGAAAATTAAGGAGTCTGTAAATTAATATAATAACGAAAAAATTGCATTATAAAAAATGCTCATATTAAGATTTTGTCAAGTCAAATTCTTAATATGAGCTAAACTGTCTAAAAAAATTTTACAAGTTTATTTTGTGTATTTTTAAAACCTTTCTCTTGGTCTGAAAAAGGTTTTAAATATTAATAATTATTAAGTAGAACTAATTTTTATTCAATAGTTGTTGCATTATGTCAAACTTCCTGAACATCTTCATCATCTTCAAGTAAGTCGACGAATTTTTCAAGTTGCCCCATTTTTTCTTCATCGATTTCAACCTCGCTATTTGGAATATATGTAACTTCAGCAGTTGAATAGTTATCAATTTTCAGAATCTCATCAAGAGATTGTTTGACTTTTTGAAAATCTGATGGATGGGTAATAATAACATATAAGTCATCTTCAACCTTAAAATCTTCAGCGCCGGCTTCCAAAACGGTAGTCATTACTTCTTCTTCAGAAGCTAATGAAATTGGAAATTCAATTAATCCTTTTTGGTCAAAAACATACGGAACAGTACCTTGTTTTCCAAGCTGTCCATTATATTTATTAAAATAGTGTTTAATGTTAGATGATAAACGGTTAAAGTTGTCGCTCAAACAACTTACTACAAAATTTATACCACCAAAGGCTGTTCCTGAATATAGATATCCTTGAAAGTTAGCGCCTTCCTTTGAACCACCTGAAACTTTCGAGATTGCTTTTTCAATATTTGCTTTGGGCATCGATTTTGCCTTTGCCTTAGCAATTGCTAATTTTAGTGCTGGATTTGAATCTGGATCTGGGCCACCAATTGTTGCTGCTACAATAATTTCTTTAGAAAATTTTTGAAACATTTGTGCTCTCTTTGAATCCATTGCAGCTTTATGATGTTTTGTAGTTGCTCATTTTGAATGTCCTGACATTTCTTTAATGCTCCAATCTTAAATAAATAAATTGTAAATAATATTAGTTTATTATACCAAAAAATGTCCTTATTATAATATAATAAATTAGTATGTACCTAATTAAAGGCAATGAAAATTTTTTGATAAATAAAAAAATTAATGAAATAATAAGCAAAGAAAAAACTATTGAAGCAGGTGATATCGAGATAGTTAAATTTTATGATTTTTTTACATTAGAAGAATTATCAGATGCATTAAATAACAATTCCCTTTTTTTAAATAAAAAAATCATTTTATTTAAAAATCCCTTTATATTTAATATAAAAAATAAATATGTTAATGGTTCGTGTATTGATGAGTTTATAAAAATAATTAATGCATCACTAAGTGATGCTAATCTAATTCTTATTTTTACACAGGAAATAAATAAGTATGATAAATCTTTTTTAGCATCAAGAGCTTTTGCATTTATAAATGATAATAGCACTACTATTAATATCGAAAAAATTAGCGATAAGGAATTATTTTCTTTTGTTTATAAAATGATTAAAACAAAAGGCGGAACAATCAAGGATAAGGTCCTTATTGATTTGCTATCAATGTTACCGCATAATCTAGAAATAATAGAATCAGAAATTGATAAATTGCTATTAATAAATAAAGATATAAGCGAAAAAATGATTAATGATAATAATTATGCAGTATCTAATAATATCGATTTTGCTCTAAGTGAGGCAATGTTAAAATGTCAAGACACAAAAACTATTATAAAAAAGATAAACGAACAGATTAGCTACGGGATTGAGCACAATTATGTGATATCGCAAATATCAGCGATATTGCTTAATGCAAAAACAATTGGAATATTAAAATCAATAAAATTAACTAATGATGAAATAGCAAAAATGCTTAATATTCATATATATCGTGTCAAACTTCACTATGACTTTTTTAATAGAATTGACATTAACACATTAAATCAGTTGATCATTGATTTAGCAAATATTGATCTAGATTTTAAAAAAGGCAACATTTTACCAGATACACTTATTGATTTATTGAGTATAAAATTATTGAGATTAAGGATTTATTAATGGTTAATTTAGGTAAAAAAATCATCTTATATGAGCTAAAAGTTGAAAATTTTGTTGATACCAATGGAAGCAATTTTGGTGATTTTAAAGGGGTTATGAGTAAATTGGAGTATTTCAAAAATTTAAGTGTTAATGTTATATGCTTTGAAGATATTCTAAAACTATATGAAAATAGATTTGATCTTGGACTAATAAAAAAAAGGTATGGTTCAATTAAAGATTTTGCAAAGCTTGTTGAAACATTTAAAAATAATCAAATTGAAGTAGCTCCAATTATAAATTTAAAAGAAGTAAGACAGGCTTTTGTTAACTGAAATAATATGATGAGTTTATATAATTTGAATTATTATGAGTCAAATAGATACTTAACGAAATTAGATACATATTTAATTAATAAAGAATTTGAAAAAACATCATTATATGAGTTATCTGATTTTATTAAATATTTTGAATCAGTTTTAGGTTTCTACTTGCAACTTAATGTATCAACTGTTATACTTGATAATTTTGAATTTCTTGCTTTTGAAGGCTTAAAGGAGGAAGAAAAATTAAAATTTATTAATGATTTATATAAGATTATCAAGCGTAAAAATAGCAATATTAATGTAATTTTTAAAACCAGTAATAATAACTTCAATCTATATAAAAAGATGCTAATGGTCGACAATAAATGCCTAGATTATTTGTATTTAACTTGAATGTCTGTTATTGGCAATAATGATGCATTAAAAAAACATTTCAAGAATAAAATGAGTTTTAAATCCTTATATAGATTTGTAGCTAATTTTAAAAATCATTCAAATGTGATATTATCATTCGGCTCTGATTTATCAGGTCGTTTCTTTTCTAAATGAGCTAATGAAAAGGCTTACCTAAATGAATCAACAAAAAGTTTCTTTGTATTTTTATATAGTGGCAATCATTCAATAGGTTTTTATTATGGCGATGAAATAGGTACCTTGCGTGCTAAATTCAACCAACGTTTCACATTTAACAATGAAGATTATAATGAGGAAAAAAGATTTCTCCAATATAAAAATATAAGTTTAAATGAATATCATAAATATAATTGTTATTTCAATAAATGATCGTCTTATATTCAAATGCCTTGAAATGGACAAAAAATAAAAAGTAATGAAAATACTAATATTTTTTACCCAATTAATTTAGAAAGTAACAATGTCGAGGAACAAATCATTAATAAAGATAGCACAATAAACTTTGTTTATTTCTTGAATAAACTCTCTTTAAATTCCAAATTTTCTTCTTATTTCATAAAGGGTGTATGAAATATTAAACAAAGTCATGGTATATTTAAATTTAGCAAAAAACTTAACGAACAGAGGATGGTATTAATTACAAATTTGACATCAAAGCATCAGAAGATAACTCCACTTTATGGTTATAAAATTTTAGCAAGTTCATATGCTAATAAATTCTACTCAGAAATTCCAAAAGAACTCAACCCTTTTGAAGCTTTGATTTTATATAAGACAAAAAACAATTAACATTGTTTTGTAGTTTGAATGATATTAATATATAATTTTTAAAATATAATTAAGGAGAAAAATATGGGTAATGGACAAACTATTGTGTATGTCTTGCTCGCAATTGTTTTAGTACTTATAATTGCTTATATCGCTTGAAAAGTTACGAAAAATAAAAGAGCAAAAAGAAAAGCAGCAAAATTAGAATATAAAAAGAATGCTGAAACTTTGGCGTTATATTATGAATATATTATGACTTATAAATATGTCATTGATTTTAGTATGAAACAGTTAGAGAAATTTGGCACAAATGAATCCCAATTTAAAATGGGGCAAATTAAAAACGGTGTAAAAAAATTGCTAACCAAATTAATTAATAGAGAGGATTTTGCATATTCTTTCCAAAACGATGAGAAGTATACTCTATTTGTAGAACACGCTGAAAAATTAACAATAACTCAACCAAATTTGTGAACTAAAAAAATTAATGATACATTAGATTTTTTTGAAACTCAGTATATTGGCATTCCAGAAGATAAAAAAAATATAGCATTAGAAGAAAAGACAATTCATGCTATTGAGAGTCAATTTTATGAAGAAGATTAAAGATATTAAAAAAAGCAAAAATAATAGCCCACACATAAAAAAATTTGGTATTGCAAATTGGCTAACAGTGTTGAGGATAATATTAATGATTCCTTTTATATTTTTAATGTCGTCCGCTTTCTTTTTAATTATTAAACACAATGGAACATTTTGATATGATGGAATTAAAATTGTTGGTAATCAAAAATACTCGATAACTTTATCAATCATATATTGATTAAATGTCTCGATATTTATTATAGCAATGGTGACTGACTTTATTGACGGACATATAGCCCGAAAAACAAAAACTATTTCGCAATTTGGCAAGATTTTTGATCCAATTGCAGATAAGATTGCGACAATAATGATGTTGTTATTTATATCAATAATGAACTACTCGTTCTTACCAATTGTTGTTTTGTTTATCATCCGTGATATTTTGGTTGATGGTGCGAGAGTTTATGCCGTAAAGAAGGACATTAAAGTAGCAGCAAATTGGTGAGGTAAGATTAAAACCATTATTGTCTCACTTGCAATTATTACAATAGCATTTAGTGCACCATGATTTACTAATTTTGATAATGATTTAGGTAAATATGTTTCAAATGATAAATATATTCTTTATGTTAATATCCCTTTAATTGTTGGTCTTATTTTGTCATGGATTAGTGGCATTATATATTTAGTTAAGTATTTGAAGGGAATAACCAAGCAATATCTTGAAGACATTTCGAAAAAAAATAATGACGATATCAAGAATCCTGATATAACAAAAGATAATATTATTATTGAGCCAATCCAAGCTGATAGTATAGAAAATAAAGATATAGAGCAAAAAAAATAATTCAGAACAAATATCACATAATTAATCGCTTGTTAATAGTTAGCAATAGCAATAAAAAGTTATGTTATTAAATAATTTTTTAAAAAATAATTAATCATTTTTTTATGTTATCCTTAACATATTAAAAAAAGCAAATTAATAGCAAATTATAATATAATTTATAATTATTTTAAAATACATAATGTTATTTAAAGTATTCAAAAATTAAATATTTTAAAAAAGAAGGAGAAAGTATGCCAAGAGAAGGTTTAACATTAAGATGTGAGTCATGCAAAATGGAAAACTACATCACAAAGAAGAATAAAAAGTTGCATCCAGAAAAAATGGAAGTAACAAAATATTGTCCAAAATGTAATGAACATACAAACCATAAAGAAAAAAAATAAATAGAGTTTAGGAGTTAAAATGCTAAAACAACAAATAACCAAAATTTTCGAAGAATTGAAGCTAGATGCAATTATCTCAGAGGCGCCTCAAACAAGATTATGATATGCTGGTATTCAGACAAGTGATGGTTTTATTGTGATCGAGAAAGAAAAAGCCTTTTTATTTGTAGATGGTAGATATATTGAATATGCAACTAAATTTGCAAAGAATGTTGAAGTTATTTTATTGGAGTCAGGAGAAGAAACACTATCGAATTTTCTAAACAAGAAAAAATATTCTAATGTTGGTATTGAATCAGATTATTTACATGTTCAAACATTTGAATATTTTAAAAAAATGATGCCAAAAGCAAAATTTCATAATGTAAAAGGAAAACAATTTAGAATAATAAAAGACCAAGAAGAATCCGATTACATCCAAGAAGCTTGTTTAATTTCATTGCAAGCATTAGAGGAATTAAAGAAAATTTTAGTTGAAGGCATGACTGAATTAGAAGTATCAAATAAACTTGGATATTTAATGCGCCTTTTTGGTGCTGAAAAAGAAAGCTTTGAAACAATCGTTGCATTTGGTACAAATGCTGCCGAACCTCATCATCATCCAACAAATCGTAAATTGGTTGATGGCGATATTGTTAAAATCGATTTCGGAGCGCAATACAATGGTTGAGCTAGCGATATAACAAGAACATTTTTCTTTGGAAAACCCAAGTCAGCTGAATTAGTTTCGATTCTTGACGTTGTTAGCGAAGCTCAAAAACTTGGCCGCGAAGCTGTAAAACCAGGAATTGAAACATCTGAGATTGATAAAATTTGTCGAGAATATATACAATCAAAAGGATATGGTAAATTCTTTACTCATTCAACTGGCCATGGTGTAGGAATCGATGTACACGAACTACCAGGAGTTGGCAGAAGAACGGGCAATGTGGTATTAGAAGAAGGAATGGTTATCACGGTTGAACCCGGGATTTATGTAAAAGATTTGGGCGGGGCTCGTATTGAAGATACAATCCTTGTTACCAAAAATGGTTCTAAGATCTTAAGCCGCCCTGAAAATTACGAAGAATAATTGAAGTAATTTTAAAAGCAAAGGTAACAAACCTTTGCTTTTAAAATTTTTTTATTGAGATTTCTTAAAAGTTATTAAAGTTCAACCTTTTGACCATCAATAATTAATTCTACAAGACGAATTGACTGAATCTTATGGGTAGCTGATTTAATTTCACTATTTAAAGAAAAATCAAAAGTGAATTTATTATTAAACGAATTTATTCTTTTGTTAGTTAGGGTTAATTTCTGTGATGTAAATTTTTGTGACGATGTTTCGAAGGCGTTAACAACAATTGTTATTGTAGCTATTTTATTAAAATATGAATCATTATTTGTTTCAAATTCAATAGTTAATTTATTATTTTCAAATTTTCCACCAAAACTCTTGAAATCTGTATCTTTTATCTTTAAACCGTTTGTTTGTCTGCTAAATTCTTCCTCACCAATAGTTGCGCTTCCAAAACCCAATAATTCAAATGTTGGCGGTGTTTGGTATTCTTTTGGTACATCAGCCTGTCCGAAAATCTGGCGATTAAAGTCCTCTAATTTAATGTTTTCTTTATCATATCCTAGCAATTCGAAAGAAGATGGAACATCTGAAGATTCATTTTTTTTATGTTCTTCATTCTTTTCTTGTTTTTCTTGTGATTTATTATTTGAATCATCTTTAGTTCCTCCGGTATCGGGAGTTGTTTTATCGGATTTACTCTTATCAGGCATTTCTTGTTGAGGGGTTTTTGTTTCTGGGTTTTCTGGTTTCTTTGGTTCAGCTGGTTTTTCTGGTTTTTCTGGTTTAGCAGGATTTGCACATGATAGAGCTATAACTGGTGTTGCCAAAGCAGGTAAAAATCCTATAAAAAGTAATTTGCTTTTTTTCATTTTTCTCCTTTAAATACTATTTTGATGTAACTATTTTACATTTTTTTTTTTTTTTTTTTTGATAATTCTCATCAAATCAATTAATGATCAATTGTGTTTGTAAATAACGCATAGGGTATGAATGAGTAAATATGGAAGCTAGCAGAATTAAATAAAAATTGGTATTACAGAACAATAAAATAAATTAAAAACATAAATAGTTTCTTTTTTAAATACAAAAAGTAAAAAAATCCATTCAGCGCGTAAATGATGATTTTGTTAGCAAGAAATTGATACATGCTAAGAAATAAGAATAGACAGAAATTCTATCTACTAATTAGAATGTAAATGGTTTTAGCTCTGATGTTACTAATTTAATTAATATTTATCTCAATGAAATTCTTTTAAGATAAAAATTAGAAGAAATAGGCGAGGCGCATTGCTATAATGGTGAAGTATAAATTAAATTCTAAAGGTGTTTTCATTGGACTAAGCAATACAAAAGAGAGTTGTTGGTTTTGGATGATATTCAAAAAATTATAAGGGCACATAGATCAAATGATTTTAAATCTATTATGATTGAAGAAGAACATTCGGCTTTTAAGTGTTTAGAAATATCTTTAGATAAAAAAGAGGGTAAATTTGATAAATATATTTTAATCCTTATTAGTCAAAACCACGAAATATAATAATGCAACTTTGTTGTTAAACAACTAAAAACTAGCTATAAATAAATTTGTCGCATTTCAAAGAACAGACGTTACTTTATTTATTGATAATAAAGAATTTAGAGGTTCAATACTAATGTTATTAGATGAGATACTTCATTTTTCTAGTTTTCCTAATAAAAAAATATCTCCTCCTCTGTAAGATTTGATTGAGACAAATTTTTAGATATATTAAAAAGGTAAAATAAACAATTGTTAATTGCTATTGTCATAGAGATTAATATTGTACATTAAGCGAAGATATGAAAACTAAATTTTATAACAATAGATCTTAAATTTTCTCTTTCAAATAGTTTGTCCGAAGGTTTACATTAGAAAATATTAAAATATGTATGCTCACAAAAAAGAAATGAGATAATTATCAGTACTTTAAATAAAATTGAGTTTAACAAAAACTATGCGCCAAGTTTTAGGCGCATAGTTATAAAATGTGTTGTTTTTAAGAAGCGACTCAAATACTATATTTCTAACAATGGTGCAATTATTACCTTTTTTAGCAAAAAACTATGAAGAAAAAATTTGAAACTAGATGTTTAAAATAGGATAGAAAAAATTTTAGATTTAGTCAAAGATAATAGACAAATTACAAAAAGCGATCTTAATGATATTTAAAATAAACTAGGCTCTGTGTTATCTAATAATAAAGCAATTTCTTCTTTATAAGGCGCTAAGTCGCCAATATATGGTGTTTCTAAAATAATGGGTATATTATCAAAATCGGGATCATAAACAAATTTTTTTAAAGTTTCTAAACCAATATACCCCTTTCCAATATTATCATGGCGGTCCTTCTTAGAACCCAGCGGATTTTTTGAATCATTTAAGTGAATAATTTTTATATACTTTAGAAAATCGTTGTCTTTTAAATATTTTTTAAAATTATCATAATCCCTAATATCATATCCAGAATCCCATATATGACATGTGTCAAGGCATATGGCAACTCTATCAGATTTAATTTTCTCAATTATTTCTTTTAATATTTCAAAATTATTACAATAATTACTTCCATTACCAGCCATAGTTTCTAAGGCGATTGTTACATCATTAGTTTTTGCTAAAACTGTTTTTAATGAATAAACTAAGCTACTTTTAGCTTCTTCTTTGCTAAAAGTAGTATGTGCGCCAGGATGCAAAACAATTATTTTAGCCCCTATAAAATTCATTCTTTTAATTTCAGAGATTAAAAAATCAATCGCAAACTTATTTTTTAGCGGGTTTGAAGGATTAATGATATAGGGTGCATGAACAATAATATCATCGGATTTAATTTTATCTGCATAAAATTTATTGTACTCATCATACTTGTAGTATTTTTCTTCAACGCGATAAGGGGATTGATTTGGCCCGAGATAAATCATCATGCAGTTAGCATTATTATGATGTGATTCACGTGCAGCGCCTAATAGATAGTCCGGTTTTGAAAACGAGACATGACTGCCCAACTTAATCATTTTTCACCTCGATTTAATCTAAATTATAACTTTCATTAGCATAGAACTCTTTTAATTGCTTACGTTTTTGCGGATGTCTTAATTTACGCAAAACCTTCGTTTCAATTTGACGAACTTTTTCTTTACTTACCCCTAGTTCTTTAGCAAGTTCATCTAAGGAATGAGGACGATATGATTCTCCGTTTGGGTCAGAAATTCCATATCTTTTTCTTATTAATAATCGATCAGATTCATCTGTTAACGAATTAATCATTTCATTCAAAATGACACTCAATTCTTCTTGACTTGTAAAATTAGTTGGACTAATTACACTTTCATCCTTAACAAAGTCTGAAAAGCTTGAATTTTCTTCCTTTCCAATATTTTTATCAAGTGAAATAGGGTCAATGTTTATTTTTCTTATATATCTTACCTTATCAGCAGTGAATTCGGGTTCACCAAACTTCTTGGCAATTTCTTCATCTGTAGGAGGATAACCTTGTTCTTGTTGTAATTCTCTCTCAATCTTCAAGACTTTATTGATTGTTTCAACCATATGCACAGGGACCCTTACAGTTCTCGCTTGGTCAGCAACGGCTCTAGTAATTGCTTGTCTAATTCATCAAGTAGCATATGTAGAAAATTTATATCCCTTAGTATGTAAATATTTATCAGCTGCTTTCATGATTCCAGAATTACCCTCTGAAATTAAATCAATAAAGCTTAAACCTCTATTCTTATATTTTTTAGCATTATTGATAACTAGTCTTAAATTTCTTTTAATTAACAAATCGCGTGCTTTTTTATATGCTCATTTGTCACCATTCTCTCTAGCCTTAGCCATTTTTTCAGCTGTTTCTAATTCTTCCTTTGGTGTTAAAAGCTTACCATACTTGCCTATTCATCTCATATATCACTTAACAATATCATTTGTTTCAGTTAATCTGTTTGACAAATTACTATTCTCAGAATTTTTTCTAGCTGAACCAATTTTTATTTCTTCACTATCATAGTTTTTTAATAGTTTTGATGCATCAAATTCATCATTAGATCTTCTGCTTTTTCAATTAACTTCACTATAATCATCATATTCATTAAGATCATAGTCATATTCTTCATCTTCTTCATCATACGTTTCACTAATTTTGCTTGAAATATATTCATCATCTTCACTAAAGGTTTGATCTTCTTCTACAGCAGAATTGATGCTATCATTTGGTACCAAGGTGCTATCATCATATTCAAAGTCATAGTCAATATCTTCGTTTTCAGCATCCTCATCATCAATATCTTTTAACATGCTTTCGTTAAATTCTGCGTCTTGAACAAAATTTTCAACATCATCGTTATCGCCTTCATCAACACTATTAGAAATAAGATTTTTTTCAAACAATTTAAGCAATAATAAATCTGCTTCTTCATCATCAACATAAAGTTTTTTCTTATAAAGAATATCAAAAACTTCCTCTTGAGATAGGATTTTAAATTTTTTATCTTTATTTTTCCTTTTAACTACCTCATTTTCAATTACTGAAATAACATAATCTATTGATTTTTCTAAATTATTACTTGTCATCCTGTGCTCCTTTGGTATACATTAAAATCTGCTTTTTTGGTTTCTTTCGATTCTCAACAAATTCATCTACACGATCATATAGATTTTTGATATCTTTTTTCAAATCATCACTTGTGAGAGTTAAATTTTTTATCTGAATTGCCTGTTCTAGATATGATTTATATTCATTTATTAAATCAATGTTATTTGATATTTTTGCTTTATTAAGGTCGGATTCAATTACCGAAACAAGATTGGATTGACTTAGTTCTAAACCTTCCTTGTTCTTTCTGATAATATAACTAATTAATTTTCTTAATATCTTTTGTGAATCATCATCTAAATTAAGATCGTGAAATCCATCATTTTTTCATTGTTTGGCAATAAAAGGTTGATTTAATACTAGCAACAAAATTTCCTTTAATAGCATATAATGCCTACTTATTTCTTGTTTTAATATTGTTCTAGCATTAATGAATTTTTTATTTTTTTTATTAATGCTTGGCGAATTTGCTTGCTTCGAAACTTCTGGTTGTAGGCTTGCAATATCATTTTTGATAAAAAAGTTATTATCATAATTTTCATTTGTATAAATACTTAGGTGATTTGTGCTATGTTTTTTTTCATTAATTTTATTTTTAAATAATGGATCTGATAAGAAAAGAGGATTAGAATTTTTATAGTAGTTTTCAAATAAATCGGCAGTTAAAATTTTTTCACTAATAAATCTTTCTTTGAGCATTAAAACTAATGAATTATCAATATAATAAACATATTCAAATATCTGTTTAAATATTTCATTTCTCTCAAATGATTGTTTATTGTTTAAAATATTTTGCTTGGCCAGTATTAATAAATATTCGACAATATCAACCTTGTTTTCACACATTTTTTTTAAAGTTAATCCATTATCTAGATTATAAAGTTCATCTGCATCTTTATTTAATGTATTTATAACAAATTTAGCATTTAAATTGTATTTTTTTGAATAGTACAATATCATCCTTAAATTCTTTAGTGTTGCATTTTGCCCTGCACTGTCATTATCAAAAAATAATGTAATAGTTTTATTATTTAATAGTTTTAGATGGGCTGGTGATAATGAAGTACCCATAATTGCTACGGCATTTTTGAATCCAGCTTTAAACATGGCTATGCAATCAAATTGCCCCTCTACTAAGTAAACTTCTCTTTTATTATTTATTTCATCTTTTGCATGAAAATAATTAAAAATTACTTCATTTTTTCGAAAAACAATGGTCTCAGAACTATTTAAATATTTAGGGTTTTGTAATTCAGTAATGTCTCTACCTGAAAAAGCAATAATATTGCCTAATTCATCGCATATTGGAAACATTAGACGATCATTAAAAAAATTCTTATTTTCAATAGAAGATAATAATGATGAATTGGATATTTCAAACGAATCAAATTTATGTTCGATAAGAGTTTCATAAATTGACTTGTTTTTTGATGAAAAACCAATTTGAAATTCTTTAATTAAATTATCATTTAGGTTTCTTTTGTGCAGATACTTTATTAATTCGGCGCTTTTTTCAAAAGTAATTTGATATCTAAAAAAATTAAGTGCTACCTTATTGACTTCAAGAATTTTAGAATGTTCAGTTGTGATAGCGGAATTATTCATAAAATTGCCGAATTTGGAAATATCTAGGTTTTGTTTATTGACTAAAAATTTTAGTGCCTCAAAGGATGTTAAATTTTCCTTATATTGAATAAATTTAATTACATCTCCGCCTTTTCCGCATCCAAAACATTTAAATATTCCTTGCTCTGGGCTAACAACAAAAGATGGCGTTTTTTCGCCATGAAAAGGACAACAAGCCTTATAATTCTTCCCTTGCTTCATTAAAGTCAGATATTGCCCAATAATATTAACAATATCACTTTTAGAAATTACATATTCTCAAACACTTTCCTGCAAAATTAATTCCTTTTATTATCTGTTTTCTAATAAATAACTTGCAATTTCACTAATTGGTATTACATCTTGCTTCATTGTGTCTCTATTTCTAATAGTTACAGTATTATTTTTGGTTGTATCAAAATCAACAGTTATACAAAATGGTGTTCCAATTGCGTCTTGTCGACGGTATCTTCTACCAATAGAGCCAGCTTCATCATATGCTATTCTAATATTAGTATTTTCCAATAAATTGTTATAAATTTCCATGGCTTCCAATGACTGCTTTTTCATTAAAGGTAATATAGCAACTTGATAGGGTGAAATTTTTTTACTTAATTTTAAAATCACTCTTTCTTCTTTATCATCATTTTTTTCGACTGTATAAGCATCAATAATCAATGCAAAAAGCAATCTATCTAATCCAATTGAAGGTTCAATAACATACGGAATTATTTTGGTCCCATCGTCTTTTAAGTATTCAAGAGATTCACCAGAAAATTTCATATGTTGACTTAAATCATAATTGCCGCGATTAGCAATTCCTAATAACTCGCCTCATCCAAAAGGAAATAAGTATTCAATATCGCTTGTTCCTTTTGAATAGTGACTTAATTCTTCTGCTTCATGTGGTCTTATACGTATATTTTCTTCCTTAAGGCCTAATAATAAAACGAGCTTTTTACATTTTTCAATTCAATACTGATAAAAATTATTGCTATCTTTTTCTTCGCAAAAAAATTCTAATTCCATTTGCTCAAATTCTCTTGTTCTAAAAATAAAGTCACGGGGGGTTATTTCATTGCGAAAACTTTTACCTATTTGGCCAATTCCAAAAGGCAATTTAGCTCTTGATGTTCTAGTCAAGTTCTTAAAATTCACAAATATACCTTGTGCGGTTTCAGGTCTTAAAAAGGTTTCAGAAGAACTGTTATCAATTGCTCCCATTTGCGTCTTAAACATCAAATTAAATGGTCTAATTTCTCCTCATTCTGCACTTACGCCATCATATTTTTTAACATTTTTTTTAATGATTTTCTCTAATTCATCAAATGTACATTTTTCGACATTAATTTCAGGAAATAGATCTTTAATAATATGGTCAGCACGGTATCTTTTATTATTAACTTTATTTTCAATTAGAAAATCAGAAAAATTATCAATATGACCACTAGCTTTCCAAACATTCTTATTCATAATAATTTTAGAATCAATTTGATAATTTTTTTCTTTTCTTATAAATTCATTAATTCATATATTTTTTATTTGAGTCATCATAGCAGTTGCTAATGGACCATAATCTCATGTATTCACAACACCACCGTATATTTCTGAATTTTGATAAACAAAACCCATATTTTTTAAATGAGCGATAACATCATGAATATTTTTTTTAGTATTATTTGGCATTGTAACCTCATTACATTTTTTATATATTTATATAAAATTAATATAAAAATTGTATCATAAAACATAATAAATTAAGTTAAGTTGGCATTTAAATTTTGGACACAGCTATTTTTTGGATTTGCTTATTTCTTCTTTTATTCATTCCAATATTTTGCTATTGATATAACTTATATTTTTATAAATGACAATATTATTAACTTCTCTTTTATTGTAGACTGATTTTTTTAAAAAAATATTTCCTAAAATGCTTATAAAACTTGTTATACCAAATTTATAAAATGCTTTGATTCCTAAATAAAATTTGTATAAAAGCAAAAACATATAGACAATGTTTTTTATAAAAAAATATGTAAATATTACAAAATTATTATTAATTTAATTTCCAGCATCGTAACATAATAATCAAAAAATCAAAAAAAGACCCCGCAAGCAATAAAAAGCAATAAAAGATATAAAGGGATTTTTTGCTTAGCCACCGTGTGCAAATGGGCATATTTTTTATCCATAAATGTAAAACATTTGACTTTTTATTTTAAGTTTTTTATCAAAAGTAACAATAATAAAATGAGCACAACATAATGGCGCAAGTAAGAACAAAAAAATATTTCTATTTTTTAAGTAATCCTAATCCATAATGTTGATTGCTCTTTATAATTTTTTTCTTAATTTATTAGTTTGGTAGAAATGATGGAAAAATGTCGTTGTTATTATCAATATGTGTTTGATTGAAAACAATTCTTTCAGTTCCATCTTTTTTTCAAAAAACAAATGTGTAATACTTTCCTGTACCTAACTTGTTTTCTGGCTTATCAAATTTAAATCTTAAAGGATATTCAACACCAGCTCCTTCATCGGCTTGCGTCGATGCAATTTTTATATTTAAAGGATCTACTAGTGTATTATCATTTCTTCCTTTAACTTCTGTGGCAAAGGCTAATCATTCGCCTTTAACACCTTCCACTGGCCGGTGGTGTAATCTGAATGAAAATACACCATCCTTATCTAGAAAATTTTCACTTGTTGCTGCCGCAAATAATAATGTTCTGGTTTTTACTTGACCATTAAATTTTTTAACACCAAAATTAGTAAAATCTAATGTTTGATTTGTTTTTTTATTTTCATTAATTTTGGGCCCAGCGTCTGGAACTGTATGTTCGCTGTTATTTGTTGGTGCACATGCAACTAATGTTGCAGTGGGCAATATCGGCAACAAAAATAGTGATGCTTTTAGGAATTTATTTTTAATCATATATTCTCCTTTATTGTTTTTTATTTGCTATTAGTTTAATATAAAAAAGTTAGATTTTTTCATTTTTTTTACAAAAATAACAATAAAAATATAAATACAGTTATTTAATTTATGTTAAATATTCCGAATTTCCGTTATATTTTTTTATTTTTAATGTTGCATTTATAATTTGGATCATATAAAAGGCCGCAATTGGATTAATTATTTAATTACATGTTTTTTTAGAAAAAAAAGTGCTTATATTATTATTGTTTATTAAGTGTTTATTAAAAAAATAAAACTTATTATCTTTCTATCTCTAAAACTTTTATTTATGATTTAAGGATTAAGCATTAGATATTTATAAAAAATTTTATAATTTAATAATTATGTATAAATTTTTTAGCAGTTCTAAAAGTGAAAATTATTTCTCTTTAGATGAAGATACACAAAAACATTTAAAAGTAATCCGGATTAAAAATCAAGATTTTTTAATAAACTTTAATAATGAGTTTTACTTATGTTATTTTGAGTTTCCTAATAAGGCCATAATTAAGAAAAAGTTAAATATAGATAATGAATTAGAAGATGATCTAATAGTAGCAATCCCACTTATAAAACAAAATAATTTTGAGATTGCTTTACAAAAAAGCGTTGAATTAGGAGTAACAAAAATTATTCCTTTTATTTCAGAATACACAGATAAAACTAATATGCAAATAGAAAGCAAAATAAAGAGATTTAAAAAAATAATCCTTGAAGCATCACAACAATCTTTTCGAAATACAATGCCAATATTTGAAAGAGTTATGACCTATAATGAGATTATTAAACTAGATGTTAAAAACAAAATTTTAGCTTATGAAAATGAAAAAGATAAAAAGATAACCAAACGAAAAGGAGATACTCTTCTAATTGTCGGGCCAGAAGGTGGATTTTCGTTAAATGAAATAGAATTGGCAAAAAAAGAAAATGTCGAAATCGTTTCATTAACCAAGACAATTTTACGAGCAGAAACAGCATTAATATATATGATTGCAAAAATGAACTAATGAAATTTTTTTTGCTATAATAGTTTAGTGAAATTTATTTATATTAAGTTATGTATATAAATAATGATCATTAATTTTTAAATATATTTAAAACATGAAAGAGAAAGTATGCGTCAAACAACAATTATTAGAAAAGAAATAGTTGATAAAAAATGATACATCATCGATGCAGCCAACGTACCTTTAGGTAGACTTTCAACTCTTGTTGCTTCAATCCTTCGTGGAAAAAATAAACCAACATTTACTCCAAATGTTGACATGGGCGACAATGTAGTTGTTATTAATGCAAAAGATGTTCTTTTAACAGCTAAAAAAGATGAAAAGAAAATTTACTATCACCACACTGGATATCCTGGTGGTTTAAAACAAATTACTGCTGCAGATTTAAGAGCTAAAAAACCAATTGCTCTAGTTGAAAAAGCAGTTAGAGGTATGTTGCCTCATACAAAATTAGGCCGCAAACAATTTAAAAATCTTTATGTTTATGCAAATGCAGAACATAAGCAAGTATCACAACAACCAACACAAATAGAGGTTAAATAATGGCAGATAAAATTAGATACTATGGCCTAGGACGTCGTAAATCTTCCATTGCTAGAGTTTACTTAATTCCTGGAAAAGGCAATTTTGTAATTAATGGAAAAGAAGCGAAACAATATTTAAATTCAGAAATTTTATTAATGGATGCCTTAAGTCCATTTGGTGTTACCGAAACAACAAATCAATTTGATGTTTTTGCAAATGTAAATGGTGGTGGTTTAACCGGTCAAGCAGGAGCCATTAGATTAGGTATTGCAAGAGCATTATTAGAAGCATCAAATAATGAATATCGTAACAAATTAAAAGATGCTGGATTCTTAACAAGAGACGCTCGTGTTAAGGAACGTAAGAAATTTGGATTGAGAAAAGCAAGAAGAGCAAGACAATTTTCAAAACGTTAATTTTTTTGTGATATACTTATATGGGTTTATCCCATGTTTTTATGCGAGCATAGCTCAGTTGGTTAGAGCACACGACTGATAATCGTGAGGTCGATGGTTCAAGTCCATTTGTTCGCACCATTTCAAGAAATTGACCATAACACGCTAGTCGTGTTTTTATTTTTTTATGATATAATAAAAGCGAATGCCCTATATTGAGGTATTCGTTATTTATTCCTTGGTAGTAATTAAGATTATTGCTAGGTTATGAAAGGAAAAAGATGGTTTCTAAAATTAGAAAAAGCGAATTGGTAAAGCAATTTGGAAGAAATGAAAAAGACACAGGTTACTTGCCTGTACAAATAGCAATATTAACTGAAGATATTGAATCATTAAAAAAACACTTTGCTATTAATAAAAAAGATTTGCACTCAATGCGTGGATTTATGAGAAAAGTTAATCACCGTAAAGCATTGCTAAATCACTTAAAAAACGAAGATTATACATTATACCAATCAACCATTAAATCACTAAATATTAGAAAATAAATTTTTTCTATGTTACTTTTTAAGTAAAAAATAGTGTTAAAACACCACAGATCTATGTATTTGTGGTGTTTTTTTAAAATATTAATATGAGCATATTTAATATTAGGTTCATCAAACTCTTATTAAGTTAGAAAATTCCTAATTCACAAATTCTAAAATAATTTAAATTATGCATAAAATCATATAAAATCTTTATATACTTACTCAATATAAAATTATAAAATATAAGGAGGGTTTATGAATCCCCAAGAAAAAGAAAAACGTTTAGCACAACTAAGTGAACTTGAGTATAATGTAACGCAAAAAGCATTTACTGAGAGACCTTATATGAATAAATATAATAACCATTATGAAAAAGGCATCTATGTTGATATTGTTGATGGTACAGCATTATTTATATCAGATGATAAATTTAATTCTGGTTGCGGTTGACCAGCATTTTCTAAGCCGATAGATAATAGTCTATTGGTCGAATTGACAGATACTTCGCATGGAATGATTAGAACAGAAGTAAAATCTAAAAACGCCGATTCACATCTAGGTCATGTCTTCAGTGATGGCCCAAGAGATAAAGGCGGATTAAGATATTGCATTAATTCCGCATCTCTTAGTTTTATCCCTTATGAAGAACTTGATGAAAAAGGATATGGTCAATATAAAAAATTATTTAAATAGTTTTTTAATATCGTAGTTTATATTTATAGATTTATAAAAAGTTTGTTTATTTCTAAACCAAACTTTTTTTATTTACCAACATATCATAAAGATTGGATTAAATATTTGTTTAGTGAGTTTTATATTTGCTAATTTTTGCTATATATAGTAAAATTTTTACTATGATTAATATTATTCTATATCAACCTGAAATAAACGCTAATACAGCAAACATAATCCGTACATGTTTCGCTGCTAAAGCCAAGCTTCATATTATAAAACCAATAGCTTTTGACTTACACCCTCATTGATTAAAAAGAAAAGCAGCCGGGCACTTTCTTAGCGAAATTCAACATGAGGTTCATCAATCATATGATGATTTTATTAAAAAATATCCTAGCAAAAATATTTTTTACATAACACGTTATGGTTTAAAAAATTATATCGATATTAAATATGATGAACTGGCACAGAAAGAAGGTGAAATATGAGTTATGTTTGGCACAGAGAGTACAGGGATACCAAAGACAATTATGCAAACTAACATCGATAATTGTTTAAGAATTCCTATGAATCCTAATTGTCGCAGTTTAAATTTAGCTAATTCAGTAGCTATTGTTTTATATGAAATTTTACGACAAACAAACTTTAATGATCTATCAATTTATGAAGTCCAAAAAGGCAAGGATTTTATATTAAAAAAAGAATAGAAAGGAAATAATATGATCCATTGATTTCCTGGCCATATGGCCAAACAATTTAGACTATTGCAAGAAAAACAAAAATTATTTGATTTATTTATTATTGTAATGGATGCTAGATTACCTCGAAGTTCTTTTAATGATGAAATTTTCAAAATAATTAATAACAAACCAGTTTTATTTGTTTTTAATAAGGCAGATAAAACTAATCTCGAAAAACTCAAACCTTTTCTTGAAGATTATAAAAAACGTGGTCAAGTAGTTGTTACCAACCTAAAAGCACAAAATACATATGCAAAAATTAATATTGCTCTAAATAAAGAGTTCCTAAAATTTAAGGCCAAAAATGATCAAAAGCAAAAACTTACTCCAAGCCTTAAATGTGTTGTTTTAGGTGTGCCAAATGTCGGTAAATCAACATTTATTAATATGATGTCAAAATCGAGAGCAACTAAGGTCGGGTCGATACCTGGTATTACGAGATCGGAACAATGAATTAATTGCAAAAATTATCTTTTGTTAGATACTCCTGGTTTATTGATGCCTAAAATCGAAAATAATGAAATTGGAGCAAAATTAGCCATTGTTGGATCAATTAGACAAGAGGCCATTGATCAAAACGAATTAATTGTTTCTCTTTATCAATTAATGTCTAAATATTATCCTGAGAAACTAAAAGAAATTAATTTAAATCCTACTTTTGATTTAGAGGATATTTTTGCAAATATTTCCAAATATGCAATGCAAAACAATTTATTGCTAAAAAACGGTGTTTATGACATTAAAAAAGGCATCAATATGTTAATTAATCATTTCAAAAATTTAAATAATGTTATTTTTGATGCATATGAAGGCGGAAAATAGAATGGATGAGAATACAAAAAAACCCATTATCATAAAATATGTTGCCCTAGGCGACGCATTTTCAGCAGGTTATAATTCAAAGATTGGTTTTCCGACTAATGGTTATATGGATAAAAATGGTGAAATCAAAGGTTTATGCTTCCCATCGATGTTAGCAAATTTTCTAAATGATACGTCTAATTTACAAGTTGAAAGTTTTTACAATTTTGCTATATGCAATGCCTCATGTGAATTTTTGGAAGCATTTTATAGCAACAATAAAAAGGTCCTTAAAAAAATGGGGAGCAAATTAGACTTAATTCAGTCAATAGATTGATCCTCAAATAATCCATTTAATAACTTTTTTTCACCATTTTTGAAGGATTGAAATATTAGAAATAATGATTTCCAATATATCAATGAAAAAATTGCGGAAGCCAATTTAATTACTTTAACTATTGGCTTTAATGATTTTTTTTCCAATTTACCATTTCAAAAAATATTTCTTTTGACTAAATTAAATGGTGAAGCTAGAGATAGACAAATTTCCGCAATCAAAAAAGATATTGAAAATTTAAGCATTGTTATCGAAAATAAAATAATAAGTCTAATTTCCACCATCAGAAAAATTAATAACAAAGCAAAAATAATAATCACTAGCTACTCACCATTATTATTGAATTTAAGAAATACTATTTCATCTTTTTTAAACACTCAATTAAGCGACCAATTTGAAATTTTTGATTACCTACAAATTAATCTAAATAAAACAATTGCGGAATCTGCTAAAAAATGCCGAATTGATTTTATTAATATAAACGACACAAAATATTGGGAAGAAAATAAAAAATATTTATTTGAAAATATTTTTTCAATTTATCCAACTGAACGTGGCTATAAAAAAATAGCAATGGATATTTATGTTAAGCTTTTTCTAAATTTCAAAATGCTTAAAAATGATCTTAATAATCATAGTTTTACTAATGAATATATTTCCGACACCAAATATTGAGAAGACAACATCTATTCATATAATCCAATATCACAATGTAGTGAAAATTTAAGTTTATTTAAAATGATTTATGGAAAAAATAAAAATGAAATTCTCTTCAGACAAAATAAATCACAAAGATATTTTAACAATCTTTTACATAATAGAAATCGTATAACTGATTTTTGTTCAATATTCATAAGATATAGCAAGTTGCCAATAAGCGAAATGATCAAAAAAATTATTAGTCAGAAATTTATTTATGCTCCAGAACAATATGAAAGCATTGCTAAAATTCTTAATTTTTTAACAAATGAACGAAGATCAAAAGAAGCTATTCTAATACTCTTAAAGGATCATAAGGTTGATGACATAGTTTATATTATTGAATGTATTTTGCAAAAAAAGGCATTATCAAAAAAAATTATTAACTACAAACTAATAAAACAAGAATTAAACAACTTTTTCAAAAATGAACAAAATATGGTTTATGATGTTTTAAAATATCTTTTTAATTCCGGTTTAATAAATGATTCAAAAAAGGAATTCAAAGATATAATCCATTCCTTAATAAAAGATTCCTTAAATACTAGCTTTTTAACATATTTATTTAACATCAAAAATAATCAAAAATTTAATAAGGTAAAAGAATATTTATCTAGCCTAAATTCGTTTTCAGAATTTACTGATTTTTTCGTTGAATCTCTTATTAATTATTCTGATGTTTATGTTAAATTAAGAAATTTTGATGAATTATGAAAACATTTTATTATAAAAAATAAATATAATTTATTGTTTATATTCGACAAAATGTTAGTAGAAATTACAAATGAAGAGAATATAGACCATACTGCTAACTTTTTTATTGATGCAATTAAAAGCTCACTTCGCGTAGAGCTTGATGCAAAAGATTACAAAGTGTTAAAAAATGCAATTAACAATATTTTAAATATATGTAAAAATAGTCCTAAATATTTAAACAATGTGTTCTTGAAATTTCTTGATAATATTAGAAATCTTTCCTTATATAAACTTATTCTACACTCAAAAACTAATAGCAAAAAAACTTTTAAACTGTCTAATTTATTTTCTTTAAACATCTTCTTAGTAAGCTCAATTAAACTATTAAGAAATCTATTTATAATAAAGAAAATTGTTAATAAAAATAAAATATAAGATAAGGGGTATGAGGAAACATAGATAATTTTAAGTAAATCTTTAAAGTCTTCCTCGGGGTCATGACCAATTGTCGAAGCTTTTATTTCATCAAAAACTGTAGTTAATATTTCATTAAGATTTTCATTATCTTTGCTGCTTCTTAAGATATTTATAAAAAGATGAAAAAGGTTTGATAAAGAAACCTTTTTCATCAATTAATTGTTCTTTAATTTCATCATCAATTTGATCATCAGAAATATCAGCATAATTAAATAAATAATCCGGATTAGCAGCATTTTCTGCATCATTAAAATATTTGGTAATGTTCTCAGATGTGTATCTATAAAACAATGTAACTAAAATGTATTGCTTGAAGTCTTAAGCATCAACGCTTCCTCTTAAATCTTCAGCAACTCTTCAAATTGCACTATAAAGTTTTTTTCTTTCTTCTTCTCTTTTGTTATTTTTTTATTTAATTGCTCCATTCATCAATTAATTTAGTAACATATCAACTGTTTCTTTTAAAAAAAATCTTAACTAAATAAGAACTAACAGTAGCCAAATTAACATCTGTTGTAAAGCACTTCTTAATATTAAAATCTTTTAAACAAGATAATATTTTGCCATCGTTTTTGGCAGGATTAAAAGCCTAACCGGCTTTTACATTTTATTTTTAGTTTTTTAAATTTTGCCAATGCAGTAGGTTAAGCATTCGTAACTAAATTGTTTACTAATAATTTATGCATTTATAAACATATACAAAAAAATCTGAGCACATTTTATCTGGATTTTTTGTCCATGTTTTAATATGCCCATCTTTTTTATCCTAAAATACCATTTTTGATCTGTGGATTATTACCCAATTCCTTCATTTGTTTAGACATTCTCTCAAAATCATTTAATAACATGTTATACTCACGAGCACTTCTACCCGAGCCTTTAAGAATTCTTTCTTTTCGAGACGAATTCTTTAATAATTTAGGCATCTTTTTTTCTTGTTCAGTCATTGAATTAATTAGATATGTATAAATTTTAAACTTGTTTTCAGCTTCTTCTATTTTTTCATCGCTTACTCTATCAGCCATTCCGGGAATTAATTTAAGAATTGCCTTCATCTTACCAAGTTTTTTAATTTGCGCAAGAGAATTCATTAGATCATTAAGATCAAACTTTCCGCTGATCATTTTATAACCTATTTTTTTCATCATTTTTTCATCAACTTCTTCTGATGCTTTCTCAATAAGCGAAAGAACATCACCCATTCCCAAAATTCTATCTGCCATTCTATCTGGATAAAATAATTCTAGGCCAGCTATCTTTTCGCTAATCCCAATAAAGGCAATAGGAATTTGAAGAAGATGCGTTATTGATAGTGCTGCACCACCTCTTGCATCTGAATCTAATTTAGTTATTATGGTTCCATTTAAATTTAATTTTTCATGAAAAGCCTTCGCTGTATTAATAACATCTTGACCGCTCATTGAATCAATAACTAAAAATATGTAATCTGGTTTAATTTTTTTTTTAATTTGTTCTAATTCATTCATTAACTCTTCATCAATTGCTAAACGTCCTGCAGTATCAACAATAACTAGGTCATTTTTATATTGTTCAGCTGCTTCAATTGCTTGCTTTGCAATTAATAAGGCATCATTTTCTTTCTTTGTAAAAAAGTCGGTTTGAGTTTGCTTTGCAAGCTGTTCTAGTTGGTCTCTAGCAGCGGGGCGATATATATCATCACCAACTAATAGTGGTTTTTTGAATATCCCTTTTTTTCGAAGATAAAATGATAATTTAGCGGATGTTGTAGTTTTACCTGAACCTTGTAGTCCTACCATCATAATTTTTGTTGGTATTGCCTTTGGTTTAATTTCAATAGAATTGCTACCTAATATTTTGGTTAATTCATCCTTAAAAATCTTTAAGACAGTTTGCTGCTGATTTAATTTACCTATAATTTGGCTATTTAATGCCTTCTCTTTTACTTGTTTTATAAATGATTTAACAACTTCTAAATTAACATCAGCTTCTAATAAAGCTAACTTAACTTCTCTTAAAATTTCTAAAATATCTTCTTCATTAATTGACAATTTTTTATTAATTTTATCAATTGATTTTTGTATTCTTTTTTGTATAAAATCTAGCATGTATTTATTATATTATAATAAGTTGATATAGACAAAATAAAAATACTAATACGAGATTTTTACTTATACTATCGAGTTAAATTACAATAATATTTTATTTTTTTATCTATTACATCTAAATTTAATTTTGAAAATAACAAAAAACATTTCAGCTGTTATATATCCTTATAAAATCAAAAGTTTTTAAAAATTTAAACTGTGCCACAAAAAACTGAATGGGCAATTGAATGTAACTATTCAAATTTGTATTTTGCCACAATCTATCATTGCCCAATAACTTCATTGATAATTCACCTAGTTTGTACCAAATAATAATTAATCACGCGTTGCCCTCATACAAGCAAAAAGCGTACCAATTAATTATTTCGTATTTCATAAGTGTAGCAAATTCATAATAAGCGATTTTATTAAAATAATGCTTAGTAAAAATTAAGATATTAAAATTTTAAATTTTTATTGAATAACCATTTTATGGTTTTATTTTTTGCTTTTATTAAACCATTTTCTCATTATATCAAACGAAGTTATTGAAGTATCTATCTTTCATTTTCATAATAGCATCTTAAATATGCTTTTCTTTAGTAGTACGCTTTTTATTACTACTGAATTATGCTTTGCTAAAATGTCTTCTATGATTTGTCGATAATTAGAACGCTTGTTATTTTCTTTGCAATTTAAAAAGAAATTCCTAATGGTTTTATCTATTTTTCACATTTTTTATGGTCTGAAACGTAAATATTTAACTATTTCTCTCTTCCTAATTTCTTTATTTTATCTCCTTAAGAGCAAAAAATCTAGACACAAATGTATCTAGATTTTTATAAATTTTTTAACAAACACAAACTCGTTATTATAAAAATTTAAGAACCGCCGGAAAATTTAAATAAAACCGATATAAATTTGATTGTTTTAAAATACTCCTTGCAAAGTTAAAAGAATTAAATATTTCTAATTTCTCTTTAGAAGTTTCCTTAAAACAAGCCATATCCTTATTTTTAAAAAACCGATAGTTATCATCGTGATATTGGTAGCTTAAATAGAATGCAAACTTAAAGTTTTGGTACTTTTAAGTCATCTAGTTTTTTGTAAAAATAGTTATTATTCCTTATTAACTATTTTTTTCCTTAGATTCTTTACTTTCAGGAGTTAATTTTAATTCACCTAATTTAATTTTGTCATCAAATTTAGGAATGTTTTGTTTAATTTGTTCTGGAAGATCAGTAATTAATTTTTTTAAATCTTCTTCTAAAACTTGCTTTTGAAGGTCTTCAAAACTCTTTTTAAATAGACCTTGAAATACAAGGACTTCATTTTTTTCAATTTCTTTAACCTCTTCTTCATCAAGATTATTTATCAAATCATCTTCTTCTGGTGTTGGCTCTGGTTTAGGTAGGACTGGAGATGTAAGGGTATCCTCGCCATCCTCATCTTCTGTTTTGCCGTCAGGAAGGGTTTTTCCTAAATGTTCATTATTTTTATTATTTTCTTTTTTTGAATCATTATTCTTGCCATCATCTTTTGGATCCTTATTTTCAGGTTCAGTTTTGCCATTAATTTCTGGTTTCTTTTCTTGTTCTTTGCCTTCTTCATTCTTTTTAGGATCTTCTGGTTTCTTTTCTTGTTCTTTGCCTTCTTCATTCTTTTTAGAATCTTCTGGTTTCTTTTGATCATCTATTTTAGGATCACTAGGTTTTTTATCATTATTTGAACTGCAAGAAATAACAGTTGCAGCTGTTATAAAAGGTATTGAAATACTTGCTAATGTTAATAAAATTTTGTTAGATTTCTTCATGATATCTCCTTAGATAAAATTTTTATATACAAAACAAAATTATAGTTTTTTTTTTTTTTTTGCAAAATTTGGTAGCAAAATAGCAAGAATTTGTTTTTTTGTATGCCATAACATATTATTTTAGCTTTACTACGAATTTGCTATTATCAAAAACATATGCAAAAATAAAGGTATCATTATCATTAGCCTATTGGTCAAATAATTATATTTATGAGAATTTTACAATTAAAATTAACTTAAAAAATGCGATAATGTTGTTTCCAATTTATTAAGGCATCCCTTTAATCAGACTCAATTTCTCAGTAGACACAAATGATAAATAACAAAAAAATAACCAAACATCAGATACAAAAATTTTTTCAATTATTTTGTTGTTTGGTTATTTTTATATAATAAATTTAAATTTGCGTAATTACCATTCTCAAATCTCTTAATAAAAAGTAGGCTAGAAATTAATTTACACAAAAAATTCTTACACTTCCTTATTAAAAGGATTTAAATTATGTTCTTTATTTTTATACTTAAATGGAGGGCATAGGAAAGCAAGATTACTTATGCTACCTTTTTTATTTTTTTAAAAAATCAAGCTTTAAGTTAAAGTTTATTTATTTTTTTAAGCTAAACGATACTTCTTAACTTCTGAAAAATTTATTAATCTAAATAGCATTTAACATTCCCTTAGTGAATTCATGAAATGTTTATGCATTATTTTATTGCTTCTTTATTTTTTGAAGTTCTTTTTCTTTAACAGATACATTCTCTTCTTCTAATTTTAATTCTTTTTCATTTTTTAGAATTTGTTTTTTTATATTATCACTTTCGCTAAGAATATTTTTAATACTTAAATCAGCATCATTTATTGTTTTAATTATTTCTTGATTAAGACTATAAATATCATTAAAATTATTTTTTGCTTTCTCTAATTTTTGCTGTTTTAGATTAATTTCAATAGCTATTTTTTCTAATTCCTTTTGTGCTTCTTTGAGTTTATATTTTTCATTATTTAGTTTCAGTAAAGCAGCGTCATTTTTTTGCTTAGCATTTTCATATTCTTTTTGTTTTTTATTTGTTAAATTATTATTATTATTATTTGTTTTATTGATAGCTTTTTCAATATCTTGCAGTTTTTTTATTATTCGCTCTACTTCTTTAGTTTTTTGGCCTACATTTTCAAATAAACTTTGAACTTTATGATTAGCACTATTTAATTCATGTTGAACTTTTTGCAATTCTATATTATTATTGTTAGCTTTTTGAACAGATACATTTTTATTAGCAGCTAGCAGTTCACGTCTTTTATTTAAATCACTTAATTCGTTACTTTTTTGATTTAACACATCAGTTTTTAAAGAAATATCATTGTTAATACTTTCAAGCGCCTTCATTAATCTCTTATTATTCATAAAAGAATTTTGCTTTTGCACTTCAACATTACTTTTACTTTTCTCATTTTTAGCTACTTCTTTTTGCTTTTCATCCACAATTTTTTTTGCGTCCCTTAGGCTTTGTTCCAATGCAGCTAAAATATCATTAGAACTATTTAATGCATTATTAGCATCTTGAATCTCTTGATTTTTTGTTATTCATTTTTCCTTAGTTAATCTTAAATTGTTTTCTGCATCTTTTCTACGTTTTTTAGCTTCAGCGGCTTCTGCTCTTGCCAATTGTAATAATTCAAACTTATCATTCTTTTGCTTCTCTTTGATTGCTACATTAGCATCAGCTTCTTTTAGTTTTTTTCAGATTGGGCTTTTCTTTCAATATTTTCGTCTTTTTCTTTAGTTAACTCCAACAGTCTTTTCTCTGCTTGTAATATTTTTCCATCAAAATCTCAATATTCTTTTACTACTGGCACAATTTCCTTTTCGAGTTTTTTCTTTTTTTCTTCCCATTCTGCCAATTCTTTTTGTGCCCTTTCATAATCTTTCTCAATACCACTCTTTTCAGATTGAAGTCGATCAATTATCTCTCAAATTCTATCCTCCGCCGCAGCTCCTCCATCACCAATACCAGTATCAGATCCATTGGCCTCAGCAATTCTATCTAATGTTTCATGATAATCACTTATATTTTTATTATATGAATCAATTAGTTTCTTATTTTTTTCAACCAATTCAGATAATTCTCCGATCTTGATTCTCATAGATGTACGATTATTTCCTAGTTCAACTAGGTTATTTTCTAATAATTTTTTTTGATTAGTAAATTCAGCTATATCTAATTTTTTTTCTTTTATTTCTTCTAAATTTTGCTTAATTCTTTTTTCGATATTTATAGAACTTTCAGCAGCACCATCTTTAAGATCATTTGCGAGTTTTAAATTTTGTTTCAAAATTTCATATTCAATGTTTAACTGGTTAGCATAACGATCTTTATCGATTTCATCATTTTTAATATCAGCAATCAATTTTTCTATTTTCTTAATGGTTCCATCAACTAATTTTATTTCATTACCTAGTTTATTAATCTCTTCATTTTTTTGCTTTTTATTTTTTTTAATTTCATCTAATTGTGTTTGCAAGTTATTTTGTGTATCTTGAGCCTGTTTCAATAATCTTTTTGATTCTTCCAATTCATTATTTATTTGATTAAAATTTTGCTCTTTTTCTTGATATTCGCGTTTAGAATTTTCAATTTGTTTTAAGATGTTTTTTTGATTGTCCTTTGCTTTTACTAGATTATTATTTGCTTTCTCTAATTCTTTAAAAATACGACCTGCGTCAATGGAAATTTCTTCTTCAAGTCTACTTGCTTCTTGAACTTGATTGTTTAATTCAATATTTGTAGAAATAAGACTATTCAGTTTTTGAGTTGTCTCACTTACTTCCTGTTTTGCATCATTAAGTTGTTTATTTGCTTGATCTAGTTGTTTTTGAGCATTATTTAATTCATTATTTATTCTATTTTTATCACTATTAAGAGCAATTATAGTATTATTAGCTTTTTCTGATTCCTTTTTAGCTTCTTCTAATTCCTTAGTTTTCTTTGCTAAATCATTATCTATATCAATAGCGTTAGAAGTTGAAGATTCAACGCTTTCTTGAGCATTTTTAACCTTATTTTTAGCTTTTTCTAGTTTCCTATTTTCTTCATTTAATTCTTTGGTTAGTTTATCTAACTCATTATTCGCATAAATAACGCTATTTTCTAATTCTTGTTTATTTTGCTCCGCATCTTTTTTTGATTTTTCAAGCGCTTTTATTTTTTCTTTAATAAGTTGAAGTTGTTTTTCCAAAGCTTCCTTATTTTTCCTGGTTTTATTTAGTTTTTCATTAGCCTTGTTTAATTCTTCTGTCTTAGAAATTACATCCCTGTTTTTTAATAAATCATTTTGCTTTGCTTTCTCTAGTTCGCTGTTTGTTTTATCTAATTCATCTTGTGAATATTTTTGCTCAGCCTTTAAGGTTTTAAATTGATGAATAAAAACAATTTTATTATTATAAACCATCTGGAATTCATAATCAGTATTAGGAGATAACGGTTTCTCATTATTTATCCCAAAATGCATATTTTCGCTATTTTTTCCGACTGTGTGAGACTTTCTAAATATTTCATATGGTGTTTTTTTGGCATAAAATAAAACTAAAAATGTTCTATCCATATTATCATTTTCATCAATATTTTTCAAATTAAACACTGCTGAGTTTGAAGCAATTTTCTGGTCCTTTATTTTTAAACCTTTAATATCATTTGCACCATTAACTCCATTTTTATTGGCATTTAAGAAATAATAAGCAACCAAAGCGCCTGTTGCAACAATTGATAGTGAAAGGGATAAAGCTAAAATAATGTTGCCACGTCTTTTCTTTTTTTGTTTGTTTTCGCTGGTTTTTTCCATAAATTTATACTCTTTCTTTTTTTAAGCTATCATTTTCAAATATTTTTCAATTTTTATAGGTTATATGTTACATTTTTTTTTTTTTTTTTCGCAAAGTTGCTTATTTTGTAAGCCTATCATTATTTATAATAATGATGAAATTTGTATATGTTTTAGCTTATTTATCCAATATATTCATGCTTTCTAACCCTGGGTAATAAAAAAGAGGCAACTGCCTCTCTCTAAAATAATTTACTTTTAAAACATGAATTCTTACATCTTCTTATTTTAAAATTTATTGTAAATAATTTCATTGCTTTCATCATCATTTGAATATTTATTATTCAAATGGGATTTAGATTTAAATGAATCAAAACCTGAAATTGTCAAATATTCTTGTGTATCATCATCTGTATGATTTTCGATTTCACTATTTGTGAGTTTAAAATCATTTTCTTCTTTATTGTTGGTTCTATTTATTCCTGTAGCAATTACAGATACATAAATTTCACCAAGTTTTTCTGCTTCTTCATTAGCAGGAGAACCAACGCCAAATATAACATCAATATTTTCGCCAGCAACATTCTTTAAAACATCAATTGCGGCTTCAAAATCATTGATAGTGCTATTTCTTGATGACGAAAAATAAACTATTGCTTTAGTGATACCTTTTATATTACTTTCTAAAATAGGACTGCTTATCGCATTATGCATTGCTTTCTGCGCCGCATTTTCACCAGTTGATTGTCCGATTCCTACAATGGTTTCACCACTGTTTTTAATTAACGTTTCTAGGTCGGCTAAGTCCAAATTAATCAAACCAGGTACAGCTATAATATCGACAACAGTTCTAATAAATTGCTTAACAATATTATCTACAACCTTAAAAGCATCCTTAAAAGAAATTTCGCCAAAAGATTCTTTCAATTTATCATTTGAAATAATAATATAAGAATCTACATTTTTCTTTAATTCTTCAATCCCTTGGAGTGCAATCTGACTTCGCTTTTTTCCTTCAAATGAAAAGGGTGTAGTCACAATTGCTATTACCAAAGAATTTTGTTCTTTAGCTAATTTGGCAATCACAGGGGCTGCTCCAGTACCGGTGCCGCCACCCATCCCAGCAGTAATGACTACTAGGCTAGCATTTTTTATCTTTTCCTTTATTTCATGTGTTGAATGCTCGGCAGCTTGTCTTCCAATTTCTGGATTAGCACCAGCCCCGATACCTTTTTTATCACCTAATTGTAGTGTTAGTGATTTATCAAATTTATCTAGAATTTGTCTATCTGTGTTTGCAACAACAAATTCTAATCCATCAATTTTTGTATCAAGAAGACTTTGAATACTATTATTTCCACCACCACCAACACCGATAACCTTAATATTAGCAACGGAATTGAAATTTTCAAATTCTGGCATGGCAGTACTCCTTACTTTTTTCTACTTTATCTTTAATTTAACTAAATTATATAAATAAAATTGAGTTTATTTTTTGTAATTAAAAGAATATCCTTTTTCCTCTCGTTTATTTACGTCTAAAATAAATAATTCAGAGGTTATAGTCATTTCTTTAATAGTATTTTGTCTTTTGTTAACAAGATTAATAATTCCCATCATTTCATAACTAATAACATCAATTGCGCAATAAGCTTTGTCTGATAAATAACTTAAAATTTTAAAGTTTTTAAACGTTTTTATGGTTTCTAGGAATTTGCTATTACTTACATTAAAATTAACTTTTATATTAATATCTTTTATATTTTTTAAAAAAGATTCAACATAATCATTAATTTTTTTTAAATAATATCCCAGAACTTTTTTAAATAATAAATTATTGCCAGAATTTAAGTTACATTGCCATAAATTAAATTTAGTATAAGCTATTTTTTTGGTAGTTTTCAATTGTTTAGCAATGAATTCAATTAAATAATCTATTCCTAAATTAACATTTTTTTTAATTATAACTACATCATTTTTTAAAACATTTAATTTCAAGCTGTAATCATCTAAATAAATTTGGGTAGCTATTCCAGAATCTCTTTGTTGATTAAAATAAATATTTTTAAGAAATTCATAGTCATAAATTTTTAAAATATTTAGGTTATTTTTCTTAAATAGATTAAAAATGTTTTTAGCAGCATTTCATTCTAAAAGATTAAGACTTATTAATTGATTGTTATTATCATTATTTAGATATGAGTAATCAAATAAGTAATTACTATTTGATTTTTCTAAGTAGTATAGTTTCTTAGCTAATTCATAATTAGTTAGCTTTTGATTACTTTTATTAGAAATTATTTTCTTATTAATTTTCAAAAAAGGTGAATCTTGAATAATTACAACAACATTTTTTATTGTCAAAGATATGGTTGCTTCAATTTCTTTTTTAGTTTTGCAAATAAATGAATCTAACTCAAATAGGTTAAAAATTGTGCTACTAATGCTTCTTTTATAAATCAAAATATTTCCAAAAGAATTTTGCTCTATAACCTCAACAGAAAAACTGCTGACCTCAAATTTGTATGCTATAATAACACTTTTCTTCATAAATTAACCTATTTTTGTTATCACTCTCATTTTTGCGCTACGTGATCTCTTATTATTCTCAAATTCGCTTTGAGAAGGAAAAATAATTTTTTGTTTTCACTTTAATTCAGTCTGAACTGGCAATCTTTTTAATTTAGGATCTACATAATTTAAATTTTGAAAGAATCTTTTGACTTTTGCATCTTCCTTGCTATGAAAGGTTATAATAGCTAACTTGCCGTTAACATTTAATAAATCTATAACCTGATTTAGCAAATCATCTAATGCATTTAATTCATCATTAACCGCAATCCTTAAAGCTTGAAATACAGCTTTCGATGGATTCTTTTGTCTAACAATTTTGGCTGGTAATGCTTTTTTAATAATTTCATTTAATTCAAAAGAAGTACTAATTGGTCTATTTTTAACAATTGATTTCGCAACTATTCTTGCTAGCTTTACATCACCATAATCGTATAAAATTTGTGCTATTTTATCTTCTTCTCACTCATTGACTATTATATGTGCATTAAGTTCTGCATCCAAATCCATTCTCATATCCAGTTTTGTATCCTGTGAATATGAAAAACCTCTTCTAGCATCATCTAGTTGTGGACTAGATACACCTAGATCAACTAAGATTCCATCAACTTTTTCAATATTAAGTTTCGCTAATTCTTCTTTCAAGAATCTAAAATCACTCTTAACTAATATAAAAAGGTCACTCACTAATTTTAATTTTTGTTCGGAATCACGTATTGCTTCAATATCTTTATCAAAGCAAATAAGTCTCCCGTTACCTTGGTCTTTTATTTTTTTTAAAATTTCAACACTATGTCCAGCTCTTCCTAAAGTTAAATCAAGATAAATCCCATTTGGCTTAATGTCTAATGAGTTAACTACTTCATTTAGCAAAACAGGAATATGTTTTTCTATAATTTAACCCCTTGTTCAAATAATTTCTGAGCTAGATTATTAATGTCAATTTCATCTTCGAAATATCTTTCTTTTGCATCATAAACTTCTTTTGCAAAAAGTTCACAGGTGTTTCCTGATCCGATGAAGACAACATCCTTTTTGATAGTGGTTTTAAAAGCTAAATGTTTCGGAATAATAATACGATTTGACTTATCTGGCACAACTAATTCTGTATTTGCAAAAATAAATCTACTTAATTCTCTCAAATCTCTATTAAGCAAATTATTATCCTCAAGTTTAGATTTTAGTTTTTCAAACTCAACCTTATCTCTCAAAACTAATTGTTTGTCAAAACCAATTGTGATAAAAAATTCCTTTCCTAAATCATTAAGTATTTTAGGCGGAATGACAACTCTTAACTTGTCATCTAAGCTTCGCTCGTATTTACCATACATTTCCACTTCCTCCCACTATCAACCAAATTTTACTATTTTTATAAACTATTTTTTGAAAAAAGTATTTTTTTAATAAAAAGCGACAAGTTTATATTTTTTAAAATTGACAAATGAATAATTAATAATTTAGAAAATTACTTTTTTACTAAAATTTGCTAAAATAATTTACATGCTGGTTTAGCTCAGATGGTAGAGCAACTGATTCGTAATCAGTGGGTCGGGGGTTCGATACCTCTAACCAGCACCATAATTGCCGATAATACGAGATATGATGGTGCTTATATAAATAAATTAAAAATTTTTATTAAGAAATATTTTTTTAGGTTATAATAATTAAGCATTTACTTATATGAGTGCCGACTTAGCTCAGCGGTAGAGCAGCTGGCTGTTAACCAGTTGGTCGTTGGTTCAATCCCAATAGTCGGCGCCAGTATGGCCCTATGGTGAAGTGGTTAACACATATGGTTTTCATCCATACATGCGTGGGTTCGAGTCCCGCTAGGGTCACCATTTGGAGAATTAGCTCAGTTGGGAGAGCATCGCCCTTACAAGGCGAGGGTCGTGGGTTCGAGCCCCTCATTCTCCACCATTTGTAAATCACCAATAAAAAATGCCTTCACGGCATTTTTTTTATGCTTTTTTTGTTATCCACTAATTTAGGTGAATAACAAATAAACCAACATAATAAGATTTTTAACTATAAAAAAAAGTAATTCCGATTACCGCAATGAATTATCATATATGAAATAATTGCATCAATATAAAAATCACAAGCACCCAAACTAACTGCTTTAAAATTCAATTTATGCTCTAAATTCTTAAGAGCTTTATATTGGCTGCCAATGCCTGAAAACATTTCAAATAATTTTATTTTCCTCATAACATATTAAGTTTAGCGCGCAATTTGAATTATATTAATTATTTTTTCATTATAAAATTTAAAATAAAAAAAGAAAGGCATTTATAACCTTTCTAAACAACATATTTAATGATATGGTGCGCGAGGAGGGACTTGAACCCTCACGCCGGAAGCATTAGTGCCTAAAACTAACGTGTCTGCCAATTTCACCACTCGCGCATATATGGTGCCGTTTATAGGACTTGAACCTACGACCTACTGATTACAAGTCAGTTGCTCTGCCAACTGAGCTAAAACGGCTTACTTATTTAATGCTATATTATTATATATAATTTTTTTGTTATTTAATAAAAAAAGTAGCATATATTTTAATTTTTTGAAATATGATTCAAAACACCTATTTTTATTTTATACACTTTTATAAATTAGTAAATTAGTGTTTTTTATAAAATAAAGAGATATTTTTTAACTAGCAAATCAAGTAAAACTTGTCTCATGATAAATATGGTAATCTTCGTTAATACATAAATCCAACACTTAATTTAAAAACTAAGAAGATAAAGCTTTTGATATTCAGTTATCTCATCAATAACCCCTTCAATTGATTAAATAATTTAAAAATGATATAATAAATTACATTGAGGAAAAATGTTTTTTAAGATTAATAAAAAAAGAGGAGAATCAAGTTTTTTTGCAATTAAAAAATTTGCAAAAGAACATAATATTAAAAAGATTGGTCATAGCGGTACTCTTGATCCGTTAGCCCAAGGTCTTTTAATAGTTGCTAGTGATGATGATACAAAAGTTTTGCCATGACTTATTAATGATACAAAACAGTATTTTGTTGAAGCTTCACTTCATTGCTCTTCTAAAAGTTATGATGAAGGTGAAGAAGTTATTTTTTTAAAAAATAAAAAAATGATTACCAAGGAGCAATTAGAAAATGCGCTAAAACATTTTAAAAATCAAACCAAACAAATTCCTCCAGTTTTTTCAGCCAAAAAAATAAATGGACAAAGAAGTTATGATTTAGCTAGAAAAAACATAGATTTTTCATTAGCAGAATGTAATATTAAAATACACAACTTGGAGTTAATAGATTTTAACTATCAAAAACAATCATTCATCATTAGGACAAAAGTATCAAAAGGAACTTACATAAGGTCATTAATTCATGATATTGGAACATATCTTGAAACGGATGCTGTTGTAAATATTTTAAAGCGAGAGAAAATTGGAAATATCAAATTAAATGAAAGTCTCGATTTTGAGCAAATCAATAACATAAACTCTCTTTTTAGAGTAAAATTATATACACTTACACATTTTGAAGTGAAATTAATAAAGTCAAAATCGGTTTTTTTCGATAGATTTAAAAACTTTAACGGAAAAGGCCTTTTTACATTTAATAATCAAATAATTGGTTGAGGACAAATAAATAACGGTTTCATAACCTTCGACAAGGTTTTATTCAACCGTATATTTTCATTGCCTAGTTAAGAGGTTAAAATGAATAACAAGTACAAGATGGTTGTGTTTGATATAGACGGTACATTGCTACCATTTGGCATAGATGAACTTTCTCTAAGAATGAAAGAAATGTTTCGCAAATTAAAAGATGCAGGTTATATTAATGTGCTTTGTTCAGGACGTGATATTTTTACAGTCGGAAAACAAATACATAATCCATATGTTGATTATTTTATTGGTGCAAATGGAACATTTATTTTAGATTTAAAAACTAATGAATACATATTTGAACAAACTATTGATTATAATGATTTTGTAAAGTTCAGATTATTTGCTAATGAAAGAAAGATACCATTTTCATTTGTAGGATATAAATGGGGCTATTATAATGATTTATTTAATCTAAATCACTGATTCTATCTACCTTATAAAGATAAATTTATATCAGAAAAAGAATTCGAAACAAAAAATGATAAAAACTATCTAATCACTGTTAGCACAAATAATCCCGAATATTGATCTAAGCAACTTAATATTTTATTCGAACACCATAATATGAATATGTGAGTTTTAGCAACATGACCTGGGGGAATATTTCTTTCAGCTAAAGGCATTACCAAGGCCGTGGGTCTAGAAGTATTGGGCAAACTGCTGGATATTAAGCCAAGTGAAATGGTTGCATTTGGTGATTCTGAAAATGACATTGAGATGCTAAAACTAGTTGGTTTAGGAATAGCTATGGGAAATGGAGAAGATACCACTAAAAATGTTGCTAATGAAATATGTTTACCTGTTACCGAAGATGGACCATATTTCAAACTAAAAGAAAAAGGATTTTACGAGTAATCGTAAAATTTTTATTTATTTTTAAAATTATTAATTAAAGTAAAATTATTAATATGAAAATTTTTGAATGAAATTTTAAACAAATTTTTGAAATAAATAATGACTTAATTATGGTTTTAGGCAGTTTTGAAACTCTTCATCTAGGACACTATGAATTAATCAAAATTGCAAAGGACCTAAAAAATTCAGGGGCAAATTACAAATTAGCAATTATGCTATTTAACCAACCATATAAAAAGTCGAAAATACATGAAAACAAGGCCTTTCAAGTCCAAACAAGACTATATACATTATTTAATTTAGGATTCGATTTCGTATTTTTGGTTGATGTTAATGAAGATACAATGAATGTTTCACATTATGACTTTTGCAATAATTTAAAAAATAATAACGTTAAATATGTTGTATGCGGTAATGATTTTTATTTTGGCTTTCGTAGAAGTGGCGATGTTAATTACCTTAAAAAAAATTTTGAAGTCTATACAGCAAACGAACGAAAGATTAATAAAAGAAAAATTTCCTCAACATTAATAAACGAATTAATTGATGAAGGCAACATTTCGGCAATAAATAATCTACTTATTGAAAAATATGCCTTTATTACTAATTTTGAGAAATTTCATTTTAAATATCCTGAAAATATCAAGAAAATTAAATCAGGAATTTATATTACAAACGTTGTAATTAATGATATAGAATATCACGGTTTAGTTAAAATTGGTATAAAAAATGATGAAGGTTTTGATAACGTTGCCTATCTTTTAGATCTTGATATAATTCCAAGCAAGTATCAAGAAATATTTGTCGAGTTTGAAGCATTAATAAGATATATCAGTCTTAATCACGAAAATAAAATTCAAGACAGCGATATACAAATTGCCAAAAAATGATTTGCTAAATAAATTAAATTTGGATACTGTGGATAATTTTGTATAAATCAGTCTCAAACTTATTTTGAAGGTAATATAGAAAATTTTGTGTAAATTTATCTCTGGCTTGCTTTTTATAGTAAGAGATTTGAGATTAGCAATTACGAAAATCTAAATTTATTATGCAAAAAACAACCAAACAACATGACAAAATTGGAAAAATTTTCTTCCAAATATGTTGTTTGGTGGTACTGTAGATAATTTTGTGTAAAAATCTTCTGTTAAATATTTGCTATTTAGTGATCTCTACACAAAATTATCTACGGTAGCATTTAAAGCACGAGTGCTATAAACTTTCAATAAAATCATCAAATTTTTGACTAAATTCGGTGGTTTTTAATTTATTGAAAAAAGGCATACCAATAACTCTTCAATTACCATTATTTGGCATAAGATTGATGTCACTGTTTATCAAGCTCAATAAATTTGCTTTCCAATTATCATGTTCGATTAGATGTGTACCTTTAGGTTCAACAAATACTTGCGAACTTATTTTATTGGTTTTGAAATAAAGAAGAAAATCAGGTTCAAAACGATCACCACTATCAAAATCATAAAGTGCAAGATCACTAAAACGTTCATTTCTAACTAAATAGAATTCAATATTTTTGTTTTCGAGTCGCTTGGCATAGTTATCATTAAATCATTTGACAAATTCTTTTTCTTCACTTGTTCCATAATTTTCATTAAAAACATATCATTTTTTAGAACTAAGATCCATTCTAAGTTTTTCACTTGCTTTACTTTGAGGGTTACCATTTCCGTCTTCATCCTCAACATTAGCAACATATATTAATTTATCTTCAATAACATCTTTAAGATATTTAGGACGTAGAACTTTTTCACCTACACTTGCATCTTTGAGTGAATAAAGATAATTTTCAATTTGTTTAAATGCATCCATAACAGCACTAAAAATATCTCTTCCACTTATTTTTGCTTTAGAGCTATTAGACCAGAAGTTGATTTTAACATTTGGACCTAGATAATCAGATGAAGTTAAAAATTCTTGAAGTGATTTAAGATTAGAAAACTTAGATTTTAGAAAATCAAACTTCAGTGTTTCAAAATAAAGCGCACAGCCCTCAAGAATGTGATATTCAACATCTTGAAGATTAAGTTGTTGAACAATTTTAAGTTCTTCTATTTCATTATCTGATTGTGTGTCTAAATCAAAAAGTTTTTCCTCATTTGCTTTAATTTGCCTAATTTTAAAATCAATAGTTTTAGTAAAATTAACTTTATCTTGCTCGCTTGGCATACTATTTTGTTTTGGAACTCTTTTGTTAGTTCAAACTAAAGCATTTTGAAAAAATTCTGAATTTTTAAATTCTTCTTTAAGTTTAATTTCAACTACTTTACCATTATCATCATCAATAAGACCAGTTTGTTTAAGTGTATTTTGAAGGTCATTGATATAGCGTGAATCATTTTTACAGTGATAATAAAGAGTTTCGAGAACACGGTATTTATTGCCTAGGTCAGCATCGAATTTTCGTTTGTTTCGATTCTGTTCATCGTTGTTATACACAAAAGGACAATAACGGGCTCCACGTCCAATTAATTGAGCTTCTTTAATTGTATACTTGTTGGTTTTTACACGTGTATTTTCTTGACGTTCATCATGTAGTCTAACAATGTCAAAAAGGTTAAGTACATCTCAACCCTCATTTAGTTGATCAACTACAAAAATACCTCGCAAGACATTGTCTTTATCTTCTAACGTATTGAGCAACACTTGCATTTGTGCATCAATTGCACTTTCAGTGGATGAGTTAATAATGACTAGTGTTTGCTCACGAAAACTTTCTTTGAGTAGATTAACTAATAATTGATAGTCTTGATGTCCTAATTTTTTAAAGTAACTAAGACTTTGCTTCATAATTGGAATATCAATAGTTTCAAGAGCGATTATATCTTCAATACTTAGTTTTTGAATTTTTTGCTTAAACTCTTCAAAAAACTTTTTACTTTCTACAATTGTTTTTGACTTAAATAAAACCACAGGTTTTATTTCTAAGCCTAAATCATTAAAAAGCATATGACGATATTCACTAATAATTAATGCTATAAGCGATCTTTGTCAATATGTTGTCTCAGAACTTATGTTTTGAAAGTTTTTGGTTCATTTTTCGTCTCTAAAAGTTTTGAGTGGATAGTCAAAAATCAGTTTATCAGCGTATTTTTTATTAATATCTTCATTATTAAGACCTGCAGTTGCGCTAAATTCAAGTAGAAGTGATTCAGGATGTTTATTATATAAACTAATTACAGTGTTTTCTCAAGAGGGTTCTTCGAAAATCTCGAGTTTTTGTGCTTTACTTTTGGCTTTTGTGCTTGCATTTAGGTGATGAGATTCATCGCTGATGAATACTACTTTTTGATTGCTAAAATCATATTCACTCATAGAATTTTCACGTGGACTAATAATGTCGCTGTGTAATTTTTGAATGGTTGTAAAACATATATTAATTGAGTCTTTATCAATGTTTGAAGCTTGAAAATTATCAACAACATTGATTTTTATTGTTTTATTGAAGTGTTTTAAAGGCGAAGCAAATAAATATTTTGAACTTGCTGGATTTGCAAAGTTTTCTTTAGTTTTCTCAAGAATATTGGTTTGTGATACAAAGAAAATAAAGTTTCTATAACCTTGTTGATATAAAAACAGAATTAAAGCAGCCATTATTACAGTCTTTCCACTACCAGTTGCCATTTGAAATAGGTTGTGTATTTTGTCTTGAGTACGTAATTTTGTATTACCTTCATCAAGATAATACAAAATAAATGACTGAATTGCTCTAGTTTGGTAATCTCTCAATTTAATTTTAGGATTTAGTCCATTTACAATAAATGTATCAAGGTCTTTAGGTGGAAAATAATCTAATATATTTTTTAATTTATCAGCTAAATTATTATTCATTCTCTACCTCATAAAACGATTTGTTAAATTGTTTGTCAGCTTCACTAATTCCATATGACTCATCATCTATTTGAGAATAATTTATATACAATTTGTTTTTGTTAATTATTGAAATAAGACGAGCTTTTTTCTCATCAAGACTAAGTGAATCAAAAGTACTTAAGCTAGATTCAATTTCTGCTTTACTTAAATAAGGAATTATGTCATTAGAATTTAGTATTTGGTTTTTAACATCAACAATGTTGTATTCAGTTGCTTTTTTTACCAAATCCACTCATTTTTGTGTATTTTGGGCTAATTCGCAGTACACAAATGAACCACCACCAGTTCAATCTGCCAATATTGATTCACCAGTTTGTTCACCATTGATTACTTTATTTAATCTAGAAACAGTAATGTTTTCTATATAATCCATTTGTTCAATACCAATATATTGACGTCGCATTTTATGTGCTACAGCAGCTGTTGTTCCTGAACCAAGAAAGAAATCAAGAACAATATCATCAACTTCTGTTGAATGTAAAATAAGATAATAAATAAAGGACTCTGGTTTAGGGTATTTAAATTCATCGACAAAACCTAATTCTTTCGCATCTTTCGTAGCTACTTGGTTCATATATTCATTAGAGACAAACCAAAGTGAATTAAATGTATTACCTTTAGTTTTTAAATCAGATAACCATGTTTTATATATAAAACCTCTTTGATTTTTATTGTATTCTTTTTTAAAACAAATTTTTCCTGAAGCAATATGTTTTTCAATTGTATTCTTCGAAAATATTCAATATCTACCATCGGGTGGATAATCTTCTTTACCAGTATATGGATTTCTAATACCAAAGTAATTATTTTCTTTGTTACCTGATTTGGCACTTGGGTTATCACTTATTCAAGGACCTTTAGGATCATTGTCTGTATTCTTATATTTTGATAAATTTTTCTCACCACCAATAAGATTAATATTTTCTTTATTCTTTGCATAGGATAAACAATTGTCGTGTTGAATATTTATACCAGTTTTAGCATCGTTGGTAGTACTTTTAGTCTTGCGAATAAAATCGGCTATAAAATTATCTCTTCCAAATACTCCATCACTTAAAACTTTTAAATATGATCTTTCATGTTCATCGCATGATATAAAAATCACACCATCATCCCTTAATAATTTTTTGGCCAACTCTAGTCTATTCTTCATAAACACAAGTCAGGTTGAATGGTTGAATTTATCATTGTATTGAAAGGAATCATCGTTTCTGTTATAAGGTGGATCGATATAGATACATTTAACTTTTCCCTCATATCTCTTTAATATAGAGCTTAATGCTATAAGATTATTCCCTTTAATAATAAGGTTATCTTTTTCATTAAATGATATGTTTTGTTCTACACCTTGTGAACTATAGCGTTTTGCATTAATTAAGACTTTAGGATCAAGAAGTCTGTTAATATCGTCAAGACCAAGAGTTTCATTAAGCATAACTTCGCTGCGTTTTTGGTCATCTTTGTCTTGATTGCCAACTAAAACACAATCTTTGTAAGGGAATGAAAGTACAACATCGTTGCTTTCGTCAAGAAAGTGTCCATTGTTATCAACCAGGCCAATGCGATTTTTAAAAGAAGTAAAACTATCAGGCATAAAGTCTTTTAGGTTGATAAAATCTATGAATTTTTTGTCATTAAAAATTCATATGTCTTTAACCTTAACAAAGAAATTTTTGCGTATTAACTCATTTGAATAAAGAATCTCCATAAGATCGCTATCATGATTATTAACTGCAGCAAAAATATTACCTAATAAAAGCTTATTTTGTTCAGAAGAATAATACTTATTTTTATCTTTAAGTATATCTTTTAAACATTGATTTAATGATATGATTTTTGGTTCCATATTAGTCCTTTCTATTACATCTATTTATATTGTTAAATTCATAAAACGATTTGCTAAATTGTTTGTCAGCTTCACTAATTCCATATGACTCATCATCTATTTGAGAATAATTTACATACAATTTGTTTTTGTTAATTATTGAAATAAGACGAGCTTTTTTCTCATCAAGACTAAGTGAATCAAAAGTACTTAAGCTAGATTCAATTTCTGCTTTACTTAAATAAGGAATTATGTCATTAGAATTTAGTATTTGGTCTTTAACACAAACAATATTGTTGCTAGTTGCTTTTTTTACCAAATCCACTCATTTTTGTGTATTTTGGCCTAATTCGCAGTACACAAATGAACCGCCTCCCTGTCAGCCTACTAACTGAGATATTCCGCCTTGTTCACCATCAATAACTTTTTTAAGCCTTGCTAGTGTGATGTCTTCAATATAATCCATTTGCTCAATACCAATATATTGTCGATTCATCTTGTGTGCTACAGCAGCGGTTGTTCCTGAACCAAGAAAGAAATCTAGAATAATGTCACCCTCATTTGTAGTAGCATCAAGGAGTTTTTTTATCAATTCTTCAGGTTTTTGACCTGCACCAAAACCTACACTTTGTTTTGCTCCTACGATCCAATCCATTGAATAAATCCCGTTTTCCTTTGCTTTTATAATGCTTGAAGTCATTATTTTAGAACCTGAACTTGATAATTCAAATGTATAGGTAGGTTTATAAAAAATTTTACTACGCACCTTACAAAAATGGTAGATTGTTTCATGAACGCGAGGCCATATAGTGCTAGTCGCTTTATACCCAAAAGGTTTTCCGCTTTCTCATATTAACTCTTTAAAATAATCAAATCCCAAACTTCTAATCAAAATATCTAAATATGACTTCATATTTTCATCTATACTTATAAAAATACTTCCATCATCCCTTAATAATTTTTTGGCTAGCTCTAATCTGTTCTTCATAAATACAAGTCATGTTGAATTGTTGAATTTATCATTATAATTAAATGAATCATTGCCAGTGTTGTAAGGTGGATCGATATAGATACATTTAACTTTTCCCTCATATCTCTTTAATATAGAGCTTAATGCTATAAGATTATTCCCTTTAATGATAAGATTATCTTTTTTATTAAATAATATGTTTTGTTCAACTCCTTGTGAGCTATAACGTTTTGCATTAACTAGGACTTTAGGATCAAGAAGTCTGTTAATATCATCAAGCCCAAGAGTTTCATTGAGCATAACCTCGCTACATTTCTGGTCGTCTTTGTCTTGATTGCCAACTAAAACACAATCTTTGAAGGGGAATGAAAGTACAATATCGCTGCTTTCGTCAAGAAAGTGTCCATTGTCATCAACTAGGCCAATGCGATTTTTAAAAGAAGTAAAACTATCAGGCATAAAGTCTTTTAGGTTGATAAAATCTATGAATTTTTTGTCATTAAAAATTCAGATGTCTTTAACCTTAACAAAGAAATTTTTGCGTATTAATTCATTAGAATAAAGAATCTCCAAAAGATCGCTATCATGATTATTAACTGCAGCAAAAATATTACCTAATAAAAGCTTATTTTGTTCAGAAGAATAATACTTATTATTATCTTTAAGTATATCTAATAAACATTGAGTTAATGGCGTGATTTTTGGTTCCATATTAGTCCTTTCTTTGCGGTTTTTTGTTGCAAAAACTATAATTAAATTTCTTATCTTGTTTACTTATGCTGTGGGAAGCAAAAAAACTATAATTTTGTTTGAATTATATAAAAATTTTATCTAAGTTAAGGTGATATTGTTAAGAAATACAACAAAATTTTATAGACATTAGCAAGTATTTTATTACTATTCATAAATACAACAGCAGTTATTTCATATAGCACAAAAATGGTAATGCCAACCCTAATAACAGCGATTCTAAATAATTAAGAAAATACTAAAGATAAAGTTACAAAAAAGATTAATTGCTAGCAACTTAACAGATTATAAAAACAGCAGAAATGTTTAAATAGAATCATTACAAAAGAACTTACAAGAGATTGAAACACAAATCCAACAATGAGATTCTAAATATCACTATGCGCTTAAAAGTTGGCAAAAAACATCGATGAACTAATTACTTTCTTTAACTTTCCGACCAAAATTAGAAAGCTAATTTATGCAACAAATGTCATTGAAAATTTAAATAGAAATATTAGAAAAATATCAAGAAACAAAACTTCATTTCCTACTTATGACTCTTTAATAAAAAAAGTTTATTTTGCAATTCAAAATCAGTTAGAAAAATGAAATAAAGTTATTCCTAATTGAGAATCTGTTTTTAATTAGTTACAAATTATTTTTGAAAAAGAAGATTAAATAATTAAAACAACCAAACAACATATTTGGAAGAAAATTTATCCAATTTTGCCATGTTGTTCGGTTGTTTTTTGTCTAATAAATTTAGATTTGTGCGATTGCTATTCTCAAATCTCTTACTCAAAAAGTAAGCAGGAGATAAATTTACACAAAATTTACTACACTACCTAAAAATATATGATTATTAATGTTTCATATTAAGAGATTCTAGCAATCCATTAGCTTTTGAAGCCTCTTTTTTAGCCCTATCAAGTTCTTCGATTTTACTATTTGAAATAGATTCTTTTTGTTTAATTTCCTTATTTGATTGAGAAATCTTCTTATTTAATTTCAAATCCTCTAATAAAGCATTCTGAAGATTATTATTCGTTGTGTTAATCATAGAATCTGCTTCCTTATTTTTTTGGATTGCTTTTTCATTATCTAAAATCGCTTTATCTAGTTGTTTTTGCTTTTGATGCAAATCATGAGTTTTATTTTCAAAGTCTTTATCAACATCTTTTATTTGGCCTTGAATATTGTTCTTATCAAATAAAGAATCATTATTTGATTTCTTAGCATTTTCATAATCTAATTGCTTCTGAGCTAATAAATCAGTTTTATTTTTTACATCTTGATTAGCTAAATTAACCTTATTTTTAGCATTGTCCTTAAGGCTATTAGCATGAAGTATTGTTTGATTTAATTCACTTAAACTATTATTTTTATCTTCCAATTCTTTCTTTTTTTCTTCTAAATTAGTATTTAAATTTATAAGATCTTGCTCTGTTTTCGCCTTATTTTGCGATGCTTGTTCAATCAATTTAGCATTATTTTTTAATTCATTATTTTTATCAGCAACTTCTTTACTTTTGTTATTTGTGTTTTCAAGTTCTTGTTGGTACCTTTGATTAGCCAGAGTTATATTATTAAGTGCCTCTTGCAATTTATTATGAATATCGGTTTGTTTTTGAATTAACGCTTGATGATTTTTTTGCAACTCTTGATGCTTAGCATTTGCACCATCTAAAGCCTTTGTTTTTTTATTGACAGCTTCTTGTTTCATGCTAGCTTCCTCATTCGCACTTTGCAATTCCTTTTCAAAATCTGTCTTGCTTTTTAGCGTTTTTTGAATTTGCTTATTAGCATCATCAACAGCGCCTTGCTTTTTAGATACTAAAGTTGTCTCATTATTAACCTTTTGTTTTAATTCATTTAATTTTTCTTGTAAGAAAGACTCTTTGTTTTTAGCTTCTTGCAATAATTTTTGAGCGCTCTGAAGTTGCTTATCTTTATCATCTTGTTCTTGTTTAGCTGATTGCAATCGATGCTCTGCATCTTTTTTAGCCTGGCGCGCTTGTTCTGCCTCAACACGCGCAACTTCTAATCGACTAAGTTTTTGTTTAATTTCTTCTTCCTTATCCTTTACGGTCTTTATTGCTGTATTTTGTTTCTGTACAGATTGAGATTTTAGCTGCTCATTGTTAGATTTAGATTCTTCTAGCATCCTTTTATCATTTGTTTTCTTGGTAATATCAGCTTCAATTTCTGAAATTTTTTGCGTAGCTTCACCAATTAGATGCTGTTGCTGATTTATCTGGTCTTCATATTTCTTGAGAGAACTAGTTGAATTACTAATATTTTTATTAATTTCAGCAATTTTTTTATAAATAACATTTTCATTATTCCCTTGCTTATCATATTCGTCTTTAGCATTCGACCATTTTCTTTCAGCTTCTTGTTCCATATTTTGGGCTTCTCTATATAAAGATTCATAATATTTCTTAGTATAGTAATCATCTCTGCCTCTTTTTGAATCATTTCAATCATCAAGTTTTTGTTTTGTGTTAGCTTTTTTTTGTAAATAAGCTTGATATGCCTTTTGTTTTTCATCTGCCAATGAATTCTTGTTTCTTAATATCTTTTCCAGTTCTTTTTCCAAACTATTTTTTGTTTTTAAATTTTCATAAGCATGTTTCAATTCATTAAGTTTTTTATTATGATTTTCTTTAATGCCCTCTTGCTCTACTTTCATCCTATTAGCTTGATCAATATCTTTTTGCTTTTGTGTTAAATCTTTAATTGTTTTTTCAAGATCTTCATTTCTTCTATCGACTTCGCTTGTTGCGCTATCCTTTAAACCTTGAAGCCTTTTTAGATCTTGCTTTAATATTTCATACTCATTATTCAGTTGATTGGCATATTGGTCTTTATCAGTCTCATTTTTTGATGCGCTATCTAGCTCTTTTTGAAATTTATTTCTATCATTTTCTGCGTCGGTTTTTGCTTTGTTTTTCTGCATTAAGTCATCATTTTTTTGCTTAGTGTTTCTTATTGCTTCTTCTAGCTGAGACTCAATTTCTCGGTTTTCAGATGTGGCTTGTGCTAACGATTTTTTAGCTTCTTCTAATTCCTTGGTTTTTTGATTTAAATTTTGTTGTTTTTGCTCATAATCAAAATTGGATTTTTTTATTTGTTCAGCAATACTGCTTTGAGTTTCTTTTGCCTTTGACAATTCAGAATTTGCATCTTGCAAATCTTTAGAAATACGAGCTATATCATTAATATTCTCTTTTTCTAATTCATTAGCTTGTTGTACTTCATTATTTAGTCTTATATTTTCGTTGGTAAGGTCTTCGGCTTTTTGTCTAGCATCATTTGCTTCTTTTTGTATATCTGCAAGTTTTTGATTTGCTAAAGCTAATTGTTGCTTAGCGTTGTTTAACTCATTATTGATTCGGGTTTTGTTAGTATCAAGAGTATTAAGAATTCTATTTATCTCTGCAACTTCATTTTGCATACGATTTATTTCTTTTTCAGATTCATTTTTAGCCCTTAATGCACTATTATATTCATCTGTTTTTGAATTAAGATCCTTAATTTTTTTATTGATATTTTCCTCTTGTTGTTCAAATTCAGAATTAGCACTGTTTTGGGCATTTATCGCATCTTGCAATGCTTTTTTTGCTTCATCTAACTCTTTGGCTTTTTTAGCTAAATCATCAGATTTTAGAATAGCATCTTTATTAACGCTATCATGATCTGAATTAGCCTTATCTTTTTTATTTTTTGCCTCTTCTAGGGCTTTTTTTGCTTCTTCAAGTTCTTTGGTTAAACGCTCAACTTCTTTAGTGGTGGAAATTACATTATTATTTGTTAGTAGCTTATTTTGTTCGGCTGCTTTTTTTGTTTTTTCAAACTCCTTAATTTTTTCCTTAATACTTTGTAATTGTTTTTCCAATTCATCTTTAGATTTTTTGGCTTCTTCTAGTTTCTTATTTGCTTCACTTAGCTCGTTGGTTTTGGAAATAACATCATCATTTTTTAATAAAGCATTTTTCTTAGCTTGCTCTAGATCTTGTAATGCCTTTTCTCTAGCTTTTTTAGCTTCTTCTAGATCTTTATTTGCTTTATCAAGTTCTGCCTGCTTGTCTTTTTCCTCTAGCTTCAAAGTTTTAAAGTGATGAATTAAAACTGTTTCACCATTATAAATCATCTGAAACTCATAATCAGTATCTGGATATAAAGGTTTTTCATTATTAATCCCAAACGACATAGATTTTTCTTCTTTATTAATAACATGAGTCTTTCTTTGCGCATTATAAGGAGTTTTCTTAGCATAAAATAAAACTGAAAAAGAACGGTTAGTGTCATCATTTTTATCAATATTTTTTAAATGAAAGATCGCTGAGTTTGCAGTAATTTTTTGGTCTTTTATCTCCAAAGCCAAAAGGCTTTTTTTATCATGCTTATTTTTGTTTGTAAGATAAAAGGCTGCAATAGCTCCGGTTGTAATTGATGCTGCCAATAAAGCTGATGTCAATAAAATAACATTACGTTTTTTTCTTTTTACTTTGTTTTCTTCTACATTTTTATTCATAATTTCTTATACCTCTCTTTGATAAAATTAGCTTTTGTAAAATGCCCAAGATTTTTCAAGAAAATATTAACATTTTTTTTTTTTTTTTGCAAACTTGCTACCAGTGTTTATGTATCATTATGAAATAATGATAAAAAGAGGCTATATGCCGCCTCTTTTTATCATGTTTTAAAAAAATTGCTATCTTTTTAATTTATTCAAATCTTTTTTTTAATTCATCCAGCTTATTTGTTATTTGCAAAACTTCTTGATTCTTCTTATTAACTTCCTTATTAATTTTATTTAACTCTTGGTGTGTCTCATCCTTGATTTTTGATAATTGCTTAATCGAATTAACCATTTGATCTATGTTTTTTTCATTCTTTGTTTTTTGATTATTAAGGTCTTTTAATTTCTGCGCTAATATCGATAAGGAATTTTCTTTTTCCTTTTGTTGTTTTTCATAGTTAGCAATATTTTTAGACTCCTCATCTAATTGCTTTTTAATAATTTCTTTTGAAAACTGCGATGCTTGTGTTTCTTGCAAAAGAAGATTTTTATTATTTGTTTTAGCTTCAATATTCTTTTTTTGTAAACTAATGTTCTTATTTTGCTCTTCAATTTGATGTTGAACTTTTGAAATATCTTCCTTAGCTTTTTTGATTAACTCATTTAATAGAGGAATTTCATCATTAGCTTTTTTTAATTCTTTCATTCTATTCATTAGTTCATTTTCTAGTTCGAGCAATTTATTATCAATAGCAGCCTTTGCTTCTTTAGCTTCCTTAAATTCATCATCTTTTTGTTTAGCATCTTTTATTTTTTGGGTAACTTTATCATTTTCTTGAGTTAATTTTTCTCTTTTTTCTTTTCTTAGTTCTTCAGCTTGTTTTTTATCTTCTAGTAATTTTTGCAGTAGCATTTCTGCATCTTTTTTCTTTTGTGCTACAGCTGCCATTTTTTGTTTGATATCATCTAATTCATTGGTTTTTTGTTCTAATGATTCTCTTTTTTGCTTAATTTCTTCTTCTAAATTACTTAGTTTATTTTGAATATTGCTTTCAGTTGTAAGGTTTTGTTGATTTTTTTGCTTTGCTGCATCTACTTCTTGTTGATTCGTTTGCACATTGCTTCTATTTTGTTCCACTTTTGCATTTGCATCATCATGTTTTTTCTTAGCTTGTTCATTTTTAGTTTTTGCCTCTTCTAATGCTTGCATTGCTTCAGAAATTTCATTTGATTTTTGATTTAAATCACTAGTTTTTTGTGCAATTATAGTTGAAATGGAAGATAATTGACCATCAAATTTTGCTTTTTGTTTTTTTACATCATCAAATATTGTTTGAGCATCATTTTTAGCACGTTCTGCCTCAGTCATTTCCTCTGTTTTTTGTGCAAGTGATTCTTTTAGTTTTTTTAGTTCTTGTTGCGAATTAGTTTTTTGCTGATTTATACTTTCTATTTCTTCTTCAATTTTTTGTTTATTTTGTGTTTCTTGTTCAATATTTTGCTGTATTTTTTGATCATTCGTTTTTAATTCTTGTATTTTAGATTCGACATCTTGAACCTTACTTGTAGCACTTTTAAATGAAGCATTAACTTCATTGTTTTTATTTGTTAATTCTTCTTTAGTTTTTTGAAACTCACTTAATTGCGATTCTTTTTGCGAAACTTGTGCTTCTTTAGTTGTTTTTTCTTCATTAGCTTGTTTATAATCTTTATCTGCTTGCTCTTTTGATGATTTGGCTTCTTGCCACTCCTTTTCTGCTTTTTTAAATAATTCTTCTTTTTGGGCTAGTTCTTGGGCTGCTTGTTCTTGGGCTTTTTTATTATCATCTAAGGCATTTCTAGCATCTTCTTCTTGCTTTTTGAGTCATCCCAATTCATTTTCAAGGTGAACTGCTTCATGTTTTCTTACTTCTAGTTGGTTCTCTAAAACATCTCGTTCATATTCATCATCAGTATTTTGAATATCATCTTCTAAATCTTTTATTTCAACTTCTATTTGATTTAGTTTATGTGTTTTACGGTTTATCTCAGAATCTAATCTTTGATGTTCATAGAGCGATTGACGATATTTTTCATCAATATTGGATTTTTTAGATTTAGCTTCTTCCTTAACTTTATTGGCCTCTTCTTTTGTGCTTTGTTTCGATTTTAATTCTTCAGTTTTCTTATCTAAATCATCTTTTGCGGTTTTGGCTTTTTCTTTTGTGCTTTGTAATTCGGCCTCAAGCATTGATTTTTCTTGTGTTATAGTATCAACATTTTTTGAAGCCTGCTCTAATTCTGATTTAGTTTTGCTCTTTAATTTTTCAACTTCCATTAAGTTTTGCTTTTCTTTTTCTAGTTCTGCTTGAGCTTGTGCTAATTCAGAATTGTTTGTCTTTCTTTCTGCTTCTTTGTCTTGTATATTTTTAATGGCGTTAGTTAATTGTTGCTGCTTTTGTTCTTCTTGTTGCTTAATTTGCTGATTTTTTAATTCTTCTTGCTGTATTTTTTCGTTTAATTGTGCATGTTGTTTATTGATTTTTTCTAAAGAATCTTTTTTATTTTCCAATTCAATACTTGCATTATTTTCTTCTTCATCTAGCCTATCAACCTCCTTTTGCAGCCTATCTTTTTCTTGCTTGGCTTTTTGTATTTCTTCTTGAATTGCTTGTTTTTCCTTGTTTTTTTGAGTCAAATCAGATTCTTTTAACTTAGCATTTGTTTTTGCACTTTCAAATTCATCTTTGGCTTTTTGTTGATTTTCTAATGCAATATCCAATGATTTCTTAGCCATATCTAAATTCTTAGTTTTTTGTTCTAATTCATTTGCACTTTGTTGTGAATTTTTCTTTGCTTCTTCTAATTTTTGTATAGCTTCTTTTTGTTTTTCTAATGCAGCTTGCAATTCATTTATTGCAACATTGACTGCTTCTTGTTTAATGCTTGCCTCACTAGACTTTTTTTCTAGTTCTTTTGTTAATTGCTCTATAAGTGCTTCAGCATCGCTTATTTGTTTGCTTAGAGATTCTATTTTATTTTCTACTTCTTGATAATTTAATTGAGCTTCTTTTTGTTTTTGCTTTAATTTTTCAAGCTCATCTTTTAAAGCTGCTAGCTCTTGCTGTTTTCCTGAAAGATTTTTGTTGGCCTTATCTTGTTCTTTGGTAACTTGTTTTATATTTTCCTTTACTGTTTGTATGACTTGATTAGCGCTATCTTTTATACGCTTTTGTGACTCTAAATCATTCATTTTTGTTTGGACATCAGCTTGTAATCTGCTTAACTCTTCTTGAAGTAACTTGTTTTGATTCTTAGTTTGCTCTAAGTCCTTTTTAGCTTCCTCTAATTCCTTAGTTTTTAATGCTAATTTCTTAGCTTTTTCTTCAAAAACTTGTTCTGCTTTTTTAAAATCCGATATGGTTTTTTCGTGCTGCGATTTTAGATTATCTAGTTGTTTTTTTACTTCTTCTAAAATTCGACTATGTTCTAAAACTTCTTTTTCTTTTTTTATAGTCTCATTTTCTATTTGCTTTAATTTATCCTGAGATTCTGCATTTAAAGCCTCAAAATTTTCGATATTTTTATTTATTTCATTAATTTTTTTGTTTAATATTTTTTTCTTATTTTTTAGCTTTAACAGCATGTTTTTAGCAAGAGATAATTCTCTTTCCTTCTGCTCAATAATCTTTTTATTTAAAGATTGCAAATTAGAGCTATCTTGTTTTTTGCTTATACTATAAACAAAAACAGAACCAGCTGTCACAACTAAAGCAGACGATAATGATAAAAACAATGCTAAGGTAATTTTCTTTTTTTCATTACAATACCACCTATAAAAACGCTTTATTTTAATGTATATATATAAATTATTTAATATAAAAATAAACTAGCCTAATATCGGTTTTTAATCAAAACAATATATATATATATATATATATATATAGTAAGACATATACTAAAAAACAGATAATAAATGGTACTTTATACTCATTTTTTATGCTTTTTTGTGCTTTTTTTAGGATTAGTGCTAATAAATTATTTAATTATCGCCCTATCTATTTTTTGTTTTATTTTGTATTTTTTCTTATTTTGCATGTTTTAACATGTCATATATTTAAGATAAATAAAAAAGTAAAACAAGAAACTTCTAAATGAAATTGGTTGTTTTACTTAAAAATATTTTTTATCTTGTTTGGGTGGCTTTTAGTAAATCTTGTTTAGCAGCTTCTAGACTCTCGGTTTTTTCTGCGACATCCTGAATTTTTTGACTAACTTCACTAGTAAGTTTATCTAATTCTTTTTGTGCTAATTCTTTATTTTTTAGTTCTTGTTGAATTTTAGTATCAAAATTATTGATTTTCGATTCGGCTTCTGCTTTTTGATTTTTAATATCTTCTAATTCTTTATTTATTTCAGTTATTAAATTTGTTTTAGATTCAACATCATTTTGTTGTTTCTCTATTTTTTTATTTGCATCATCTAGCAGTTTTTCCTTCATTTCCTTAGGAAATTGAACGGCTTGTTTTTCTTGCAATGCAACATTTACAGCGTTTTGCTTTTCTTGAATATTTTTTTCTTGTTGGGAAATGTTTTTACTTATATTTTCAATTGCTTGGGGTGCGTTGGCAATTGTTTCGCTAGCTTTTGCTATAGCCTCTTTTATTTCTTTTATTTGTTTATTTGTATTACTTAAATTACTATTAGCATCATTAAATTTTTGAATTGCTTCATTATGTTTTTGATCAGCAATATCTTTAGCTTCCTTTGCCTTAGATTCAATGCTTTTAACTTGATTTACTGCCTCGATTTTTGAATCAACTTCCTTAGTCTTTTCATCTAATTTCATTTTGGCTCTACTTGCATTTTCTTGTGCTTGCATTCTTTTGTTAGAAAGATCAGTTTTAGCAATTTCTAAATCAGCCTCCGCAGCTTGTTTTTCTTCTTTAGCTTCCTTATTTTCTTGTTGCGCAGTTTTTAAATCATTTGTTGCTTGCTCCAAGTTTCTTGTTTTTTGTTGGAAATTATGATCAGATTCATCAAAGGTTTTCTGGGCTTCATTTTTCTTTTGAACTAAGTCTTGATTATTTTTTTCAGATTCATTTTTAGCTAATTGTTTTTCCTCAAATTCCTTTGTTTTTTGAGTTAAATCAGTTAATGCACTAGTTTCTCTTTTTGTGGATTCTTCATTTCTAGTTTTTGCTGCTTCAAGCGCTTCTTTAGCTTTGGAAATAATATTTTTTTGTAGGTTTATATTACTTTTTGTTTGAGCAATCTCGGTTGTTAATTCTTCCAAGCTTTCGAAATAACTATCCTTTTGTTGCTTAATTTGTTGGTAAGCGGCTTCAGCTACACTAGATGCTTCCTCTTTTTGAGCCTTTTCTTCTGATTTTGATTTAAATCCTGGTTCAATTTTGGCTTTTTCAGCTTCGGCTTCTGTTTTCTTAACATTAGCTTCATCCAAGGTTTGTTGCGCTTTCGCTTTATTTTCATTTGCATCAGCTAAATCTTTTTCAGCTTGCTTGATTAGTTTATTAGTTTGCTCTATTTCTTCATTTTTAGCATCAATTTCATTTTTAGCTTGTTCAATAGCTGTATCAGCATCATTTTGAGCCTTTAATAGAGCCTCAACCTCCGCTTGAAGTGTATTTGTTTCAGCAAGAGTAACTCTAGCTTTCTCTTCCTTAGCTTTCAAAGTATTTAAAACAGAATTATACTTGGCACTTGCCTCACTTTTGGCGTTGTTATAGCTTTCTAATTCAGCTTCTAGACGTCTTAATAATTCGTCCTTCTCTGCTATTTGTGCTTTAGCATTTCCTAGTTCTTGTTTTTTAGTATTAACAGATTCCTGTGTTTTGGCTTTTTGTTTTTCTAAATTATCCTTGTTAGTCTTTTTATTATTTCTTTCTCGCTCTTTATTGCTTAATTTAGTCCTTGTGGGATTAAAAGTTTTTCTAAGATAATTATGAGCTTCTACATCGAGTTTATGATATTCTTCATAACTTACTTTTCTATTATCATACTTTGCCTTTAGATCAATAAGCATTCCAAAAAGTCTATCTTTCTCTTTTTCTACCTTTTTAAATTCCGCATTAGCCTCTTGGGCTTCTTTTTCGGCTTTTTCATATTCAGTATTTGCACTAGTAATTTTAGCTTCTAATTTAACTAATTCGCCTTCTAAAACTAAAATTTCCTGAGCTAATGTATTTTTGTTTTGCTCAGCTTCCTGCTTTGCTTGCATTGCTTCACTCTTAGAAGTTTCTTTTTGGCTTAATTCTAAAATTCTTTGATCTAGTTCGCTTTTAGCTTCGTTCTCATTTTTTCTTTTTTCTGCCAATTGTTCTTCAATCTCGGTTTTTTCTTGCAGTTTAGACTGGTATTTAGCATCTAATTGCGGAAATTTTTGCTTTGCATCATCCGATATTTTTTGGTCTTGATCTTGTTTATTTTTAATTTCTTCTAATGAACGCTGTATTTCGGTTATTTTATTTTTTAATTCTTGAATTTCAACTGGTTTAGTTTGTGGTGCATTTGTAGCATCTTCTATTTTCTTCAAGGCTTCCAATCTTTGCTGCTCTATTTCGACAACTTTTTGTTGTGCTTGTTCAAATTGTTGAGCCACTTGTGCATATTCTTTTAAAACTTGTTCTAACTCATCTTTCTTTTCTTCAAATTTAACTTGTGCCTCTTGTTCTTGCATTTGCAGATCATCAAATTTTTGGCGTAAATCTCTTTGATTATTTTCAAGAACTTCTTTTTCTTTTTCAAGTCTATTTTTTTCTTCTTCGTTTTGGGCTAATTCTATTGTTTTTTGATCTAGATTTTGTTTTGCATCAACTATCTCTTGTTTAGCATTTTGCAATTCTTGTTGTGCTTCTAACAAGGCTTGATTAGCATTGTTAAATGATTCTGTCTTTTGTTTTAAATCTTCATTACTTATCGACAAGTGTTTTTTTACTTCATCTAGTTGCATTAAAACAGTGTTGTGAGGTTCTCTAATTTTTTCTATATCATTAGATAAATTTTTTACCTCTTCTGTTTTTAGAATAATCGTATTGTCAGTTTCTTGGATTTTTTTAACAGCTTCTTCAATGCGTTTTTCATTATTTGTAACTGCTTCTGATAATCCATCTAATTTTTGCTTAGCTAACATATATTCATCAGAAAGTTGATTTTGCTGCGTTTTTAATTGATCTAATTCGCTTGTTATGCTATCTAGATCCTTCTTTTTTGATTCATACTCAGTAGAAACCTTACTTGCCTTATCCGAAGCATTTTTCTTCTCATCAGTAGCATCTTGAATAGCTTGCATTAATTGTGGTAAGGACTGTTCCTTTTGAATTAATTCCCCTGATTTTTGTTGACTTAAAATTTTGGCATCTTCCAATTGCTTCTGTGCTAATTCTTTCTTTGTTTTTGCTTCTTTTAATAACTTATTAGCTTCTTCTAATTGCGCTGTTTTTAAATTAAAATTCTCTAATTTTTAATCAAAAAGTTTTTTGGCGCTATTAAAATCAGATTGAATTTTTTTCTGCTCTTGTTTAGCATCTTCTAACTTAGTCCTCGCCATCTCTAAAGCACTATTAGAAGTGCTAAGTTCTGCTTCCTTGCTAACTAAATTTAAACTAGCTTGGTCTATCTTATCTTGGATATCTTGATTTGAAGATTGAATATTTTTAATATTTCTTTCAATATCGCTAATTTTCTTACTCAATTCTTTTTGTTTATCTTGCGCTTTTGTTAACTTATCTTTTGCAGATTCTAATTGCGCTTGCTTTTGATTAACAAGTTTTGTTTTTTCGGCAATCAATAAATCTCTTTGAAGCCTTATTTGATTGCTTTTTTTAATCGACGTATAAGTTATTGCTGTTGCTCCAGCAATAACTAAGCTAGCTGACAATGTTAAACACAATGCCAACACTAGTTTTTTTCTTTTCATCATAATTATTCCTTTTATAAAATATTTCATCAAGACATATATAACATTATGTTTTATGACTAAAATCAATGTTTTTTATATTAATACAATAATTTATATATGCACTTATATTGTATAGAGCACGAGAAAAAAATTATAATATTTCCTAAATATTTTTAAATAGTAACCAATTTTAATAACATATTTTTTATAAGTTTATGTCTTTATATTATAAGAGATTCATACATCAATAAAATTAAAAAACAACTTAAAATAAGTTGAATTTTATTTTTTTTAAATTTCATTTTTTGATTTTATAAATAGTTATGCTTCTTAAAATTGTCTTGCTTCATAATTTATGGCTCTAAGTAAAAGAAAATAAAATTTATATGCTAAAAGTCATTATTTTATTTAATTTTTAATGCTAGCGATACAAAGTCATTTGCATTTAGCGAACCTTTTCCAACGAGATATCCGCTCAAATTCTTTACTTGTTCCAATCTTTCTATACTATTAAAGCAAACAGAGCCACCATATAAAACAGGAACATTTTTATCTAATTCATTGTGAATAAAATTTACAACATTTTGGATATGTTCAACCTTTGGAATAATTCCATTACCAATACAATAAACAGGCTCATATGAAATAATTAAATTATTATAATCACTAATGCCTTTTAGGGCGCTTTGGATTTGCTTTTGTAAAACATCAAACGTACGGCCAGTTTCGAATTCGTTTATCGATTCCCCGATACATAATATAGTTTTAATATTAGTTTTTTTAAGATGCAATATTTTTTGGTTGATTAATTCATCAGTTTCGCTAAATAATAATCTTCTTTCACTATGTCCGATAATTACAAAATCAACATTTGCTTCAATTGCCACATTAAGCGATACTTCACCAGTATAAGCACCATTTAATTCATGGAATATATTTTGCAATCCAAATAAATAACTGCGCTGAGGATTATTATAAGCTATATATGTGCTATCAAATGAAGGGGCAATACCAATCTTAATGTTATTTAATTTGGCTTTATTTTCATCTATGAGATAATCAAGAGCATCGATATAAGATTCGACATCTAAAAAAGTTTTATTCATCTTAAAATTTCCGATTAAATATTTCATAAAAATTCCTTCTTTTGTTTTTTTAATTTATTATTAATTAAAATTCTTATAAATGTATTGCTAGCATACCAATAACTAGTGTAAGGGACGAAATGCCGATAATGAGATATGAAGCCAAGTTAGTTGATCCTAAAATATTTTTGTTCTTGCTTTTTTTTGCTTGTTCGATATTATAAGCATTTCTTTCACTATTTAAAATCTTATCTTTTTCAAATTGATTCATACCAGAATAATATTTAGCCTTAGCACGCATGTTAATGCGATAATTATGATAAAAGCTTAATATCGGCGAGGCCAATCCTTTACCAAATCCGCTACGAGAAATTAAGACCAATAAGCCAATACCCATAACAGTTACACAACCAACGCTAATTGCATTAGACCATGTTATTTTTACAGAACTCTGCTTTTTTAAAAAACCTGTTAATAATATCATTAAAATCATTAAAAAAATTGAAATAAAAAAATAAATAATATTACCTAGTGTTCAGCTTCGTGATCAATAACTTCCAGATTTTCTATATTGACTTTTTCTATAATTTTTTTTCTTCATATCTGTTCTCTTTAATTACTAATTATACTTAATTAATTATAATTAAAACAGATAAAAAAACATTAGACAATATTATTCGTCTAATGTTTAGTTAAACTATTTTTTAACTCATTTTGCAATTTGTTCTTTTGTTCCGTATATTCAATGTTCTTTATCAACTTGATAATTAATTGGCATATTTGGAAACTGTTGCTCATAAATATAATCAATATTAAATGAAACATTTTGAAACTTTTCATTAGCATTTGATATTTTGGGAATTGCCTTAAACAAATTAATTGTATATGGGTGTAAAGGATTATTATAAATAGCTTCCGTTTTACCGCTTTCTACAATCTTGCCTAAATGCATAATTTGCACATTATCTGCAACATATTCAATCATACTCAAATCATGGGCAATAAATATTAAACCAATATTTTTTCTAATACATAAATCTTTTAATAAATTAACAACTTGCGCCTGAATAGAAATGTCAAGAGAAGCAATTGGTTCATCGGCAACAATAACTTTTGGTTCAGTAATCAATGCACGAGCAATAACAATACGTTGTAATTGTCCGCCACTAAATTCATGTGGATAGCGATATGCAAATTGTTTTAATAAACCAACATCTTCAAGAGAACGATAAATAATCATTTTATACAATAATTCTGAAATTAAATATTTAGCAAATGGAAATGAAAACTTATAATCATAAAGATTAAATCTTTTAGACCATTTCGTATGATGAACGTCAACATTTTCACTATTTTTCTTATTAAGATTTAATTCAACTCATTTATAGTCAATGCCAAGCAATAGATAAATACGCTTAATGTCTTTTCTTAAATAATCTCTTTCGATATTAAATGATTTTAACGTATCCTCTTTCAAGGCAATATCAGAGTTATACATTTTAACAACAGTATCTTTATCTTTTTTGATAGCCTGAATTTTTTCAAGAATCCTTTTGATATCTTTATTTGTTTTAAAAATATTTAGGTCATTAGGTTTTGCTTTTAGTGATTCTTTTAATACGTTATATTTCTCGGTTAGAGAATTAATTTTAGTATCATAAAGATTTTTAACATATTTAATGAATTCAAATTTATGTTTTTTGTATAAATCATTGCAAATAGTTTGATCAGCCACTAAACGTTGATACTCTGCCTTTTCAATTTGGATTTGTTGATACAAGTCATCAATAATTTTCTTATAACTTACTAAGAAGTTAGAGCGACCTTGCAAATACAGTTCTTTGGCCTCTTTAAGTTTTTTATGCGCTTGTGACAATTCTTGATGTGAATATTGCGGAATTTGTTTTAGCGCTATTCTTTGCTTTAAAGTAGATATTTGTGAATTTAATTGTTCTAATTCATCGCGAAAGTTTTGCTCATTTCTATTGGAAATTTCGGTATATTTAGAAAAATCAAACTTAAAATTTTCTTTTAATGTTTGCTTAATTTGCGCTAACATTATCTTTGAATACTCAATTTTTTCTAGATATGTATTATAAAAGTTCAAAACATAACTTTCAAGCTCTTTAACCAATTGTTTTATATCTTCATAATGTAAAAACGTTAAACATTTTTTTAATGAATTTAAGGTCATCACTCTTGCTTTGAATAGATATTCATTTTTTAAATTATACAAATAGAAATCTAAATCAGTAGACATTAGTCGTGCAATATTCACTAAGCCTCTTTCATTTTTATTTTCTACACAGAAGTTACTAAACGTATTTTTAGAAATATAAATTTGATGTTTATGCTCTTTTATTAGTTGTTTTTTCTTAGTAAGAAGATATTCCAATTCCTTCACATCATCATATTGTTCACAAGATAAACAACTTAATTTACTAATTTTCTTAAATTCTTCTTGTGCTTTTCGATATGCTAATTCTTCCTTAGACAATTCTTCGCGACGGTATTTAGATTGCATTTCATAATAGAAATTTATCAACGACGAAGCGTTAGAATACATATTATTAATAATCAAACTTTCCATTTTTTGTTTTTCTTCTAGGTAGGCATAAAACAACGAAAAGTTATCTTCACGGCTCAATTCCTCATCTAATTTAAAATCAGCAAATGCCTTTTTTCATTTTGAAAAGAAAGGATTAGCAAGGCGATTAATTTCTTGATAATTTTGAAGTTCTAGCTTCATGGCTTGAATTTGAAATGTATATTTAAATGTTTTTTTGACTTCTAACCAATCTTTGAAAATATCATTTATTTTAGTTTTCATTATACCGTTGACTAATAACGGTTCTCTTAGGATTGTATAAATATTTTGTTGACTATTTAAAGAAGCATGAGGATCTTGAAAAATCATTTGAACGTTTTTACGTAGATATTTTTTAAGCGATAGGCTAATATGCTTACCTGAAATTATTTTATCTTCTAGCCGCACAAATCCATTATAGTCATCATAAAGTCTCAATATTGTTCTACCAACAGTTGTCTTCCCTGAACCAGACTCACCAATAAGACCAACAATTTCTCCTTCATGAAGATCAAAAGATACACCATCAACAGCTTTATTAATGATACCTTGACTAACAAAATATTTTTTAAGATTATCAATTGATAATATAACTTTTCTTTCTTCTTTATTTTTCATTTTGAAATGCCTTTTTAAATAATTCTAAACGATTTTGTAGATCTTTTGTGAGTTCAACCTTCGGTGCTTCAGGACTTAATAATCAAGTAGCGGCTGAGTGTGTTTCAGTTATTGGGATTAAAGGAGGTTCTTTGATAAAATCAATTTCAAGAGCATAATCATTACGAGGAGCAAAAGGGTCACCAACAGGAAGGTTAGCCATATCTGGTGGCGTTCCTTTAATGTTATACAATTTTTCCTCTTTTGATTCAGGAATAGCAGATATTAAAGCTCATGTGTATGGGTGAGCGGGTTGTGTAAAAATTTCTTCTTTCGAACCTTTTTCAACAATTCTTCCGGCATACATAACATAAATATAATCGCAGAATTTCGCAATAACGGAAATGTTATGGCTAATTAAAATAATGGAAATCCCCATTTTTTGTCTAATTTCTTCAAATAAAGCGAGAACACTAGCCTGAACAGTAGGATCAAGAGCAGTAGTTGGCTCATCAGCAATAATTAAATCTGGTTTAAGAGCAACTACCATAGTAATAACAATTCTTTGTTTCATACCACCTGACAGTGTATGAGGATAAGCACTAAAAATCTTTTCGACATCCCTTAAACCAAATGTTTTTAGTAAACCTAATAAATAGGATTTTTTTTCAGTATATGTTTTAGCACTTCACTCAGTATTATTATTAAGTGCATCTAATAATTGTTTTCCAATGGTGCGAGTTGGGTTTAGCGATGTTAAGGGGTCTTGAGGAATATATCCAATTTTTTGACCTCGAACAATTTGCCAATATTTTTCTTTTTTAAAAATGTTGCTTAGTTCCAAATCACCAATTTGAATTTTATCAGCGCTTATAATTCCATTCTCATTAACATTAATTAACGTTTTTGATGTTACTGATTTGCCAGAGCCTGATTCACCAACTAATCCTACAATTTGCCCACGCTTAACATCCAAGTCGACACCACGAACAATATGAATAGTTTTTTTTCTGCCTGCTGGAAAACTTACATGTAAATTTCTTACTTCTAACAATTTATCATCTTCCATTATTTCTTGCGATTGAAATCTAGAATATAAATATGATCGCTTTTGAGTAGTTTGTTTTTTAATTTGTGACATAATTATTTTCTCTTTCCCTTAGTTATTACTCTAGGATCAAGGGCATCATGAATACCGAGAGCCATAAAGTTTAGCGATAATGATAGTAATAATAATATTAATGTCGGAAGTAGAATTACTCATACGTTTTCACTAGCTTCTGAAGCAGATTCAATTAAGATCTGACCTAAGTTAGTATCATTCCCAGATTTAAAGAAACCAAGAAATGCCAATGATGCAACTCATAAAATTACACTTGGGACATTTTTAACAAATGAGTTAGCAATTTTCCCAATAATTGCAGGCAAGGCGTGAACAAATATTTGTCTTGAGGCAGAAGCACCTATTGCTTTTGAGGCTGTTATATATTCCTCGTTTTTAACGGTTATTATGTATAACCTTGTTAAACCCACAAACAATGGCCATCCAGCAATAGACATAGCTAAAATCAAGGAAATTTGGTTTGTCCCAAAGATTCCGACAAATATAAGAATCCAAATAATTGTTGGTGGAGCATTAAAAATATTAATTATTCTCATAATGATTGTATCAATTAATTTACCTGCATAAAAACCAAGGACCGCACCTAAAGTGATGCCAAACACAGCTTGAATTATTGTGGTAATAATAGCAATTTCAATCCCTCTCCATGTTGCATATCACGTTGTAACTCATATATCATAACCAGTTGAAGAGGTTCCTAAAATGGTTTTTAATGTAGGAACTTGCGGTATTAAAACCTTAGTTACATATTCATCAGTTAGTAAAACTCCGTTAGGTCTTGAGTTAATTAAACCATTCAGAACTCACGCTTTAAATAAATGATAAGCATTATAGTGAATAAATAATTGACCTTGATCATTAGTGTCAATGGTTGTTGAATTTGTAAAGAATGCAAATCAATTATTTCATTCAACTTCTTGTCCTAATTCCTTTCCATGACTAACAACATAATTATAGAATTTATAAATCTGATCGTCGGGTGTTATAGCTTTAGTTACAAAAGGTGAATATGCCGGCGGCAACGAGTTAATAAAATCATAACCATTAATTGGTTTGTTGGGGGTATAATTTGTGACTAGACTTGATGGAATTAATAATGATGCCAGTAATATAAACAAAAACACAATTAGCGAAACAACAACAATTGGGTTTGAAAAGAATCTTTTTATAATTTCAATAGCCATTTTTTTAGGGCGCCCTGCTATTGAGGAGGTTTGAACCTTATCACTTTCAGAAACAAAACCGAACTTTCTAGATAGTTCAGAACTTATTTTGTATTTTTTGTTAAATTCTTTAATCTGAGATTGTAAATTATCTTCCATATTTAACGTTCTAACCTACCTTTCATTATGGATTTTGAGACATAGAATTATGGTTTTGTTGATTCAATGCCCTTTTTGCATATAGATCTTTTTCAAGTTTCTTTCTTTCTAAAAATGCTTTAAAAAATAACCAATAATTTTTCTTATTTTGTGCAGAATATGTAATTTTTGGATCTAATACAGCAAACATTACATCTACAAATATCTCAGCAGCTAACCCAATTCCAGTAAAGAATATCGTTGAAAACATAATAATATTAATTTCTCCAGTTGGAAATGAATTAGCAATAACAGTGCTTGTTCCCGGAACATCTCAGTATCTTTCAATAATAATTGAACCAGACAATAGCCCAAGGAATGAGCCAAATAATAAGCTAAATAATGGAATCGAAATATTTCTTAATACATACTTAAAAAATATTTGAGTAGCCTTCAATCCTTTGGTTTTCGCTATTAAAACATAATTAGATGTTAATACAGTAATTACTTGATTTCTTGTATAACTAACATATACAGCCATTGAAGTTAAGGTAATAATTAACACAGGCGGTAGATATGATACAAATAATTTACCGAATGTTGGTTCAAGAGCGTCTCTCGGAACTACGGTTGGAATACCAATTTTTAGTGAAATGGTAATTAATATCGGAGCTAAAACAAATGAAGGAATTGCTACAAATAATAGAACAAATAAATTAGCGCCAGAGTCAAATAATTTTCCCCTTTTATAACCGGCAAAAACACCAATAGTTATACCGCTAATTGAGCTAATAATAAATGCAGGAAGAGTAATTCTAATCGAATATTTTAATGGGGTAAAAAATAATAATTGTATGTTAGTATATTCAGAAGGATTTGGATTATTTTCTTTATTAATAATAAATCCAAAATCACCACGAAAGATATTTCCGATATAGCGGAAATATCTTACGATGATAGGAATGGGCGTACCATCTTCATATCTAAGCCCAAAAGCTATTTCATTGTCATATGTAAGTTGCTCAATTGAGAGCTTATTTTTAGGATTTTGAAATAGTTTTTCAACTATTGCTTTAACCGGACTTTGCCCAAAAGCGCTGACAAGTGTATATACAACAAAAGTTATAATAAACAATGTCAGGAGTGCAAATAATATTCTTTGACGTATATATCTAAACATTGTATAAATTAGTTTTTAATCTTTCAATCTACATATAGATCGACACCAGGATTTGTGGAATCAGGTACGACAAATTTTTTCTCGACTAATGCTCTACCAAATTCGTTCTTTTGTTTAAAAATTGCATATGTGAATCCAATATTAAAGAATGATGTAAATTGTTCCATTAACTCAATTGCTTGTTCATTAGTATGTTTTGCAATATATTGTAATCAAAATGCTGCTGTTCATGCATAAGCATCTGTTCCATGCTTGCCATCATGTGATGTTCAAGGGATTGCTTTATTATTACTATCTCTTTTTAGAAAATAGTGTTCTTTCCCGTTTTCAGTTCTTTTTTCAAAGGTAACGGAGGTAGTATATGGTAGGTATTGTCCCTTATATTTGTTTTCAACTAAATGAAGATCCGCAAACGGTACTGAACCAATTCACTTATGTGGTCCATCCTCGTTAGCATATTTAACCATATCCTTTGCAAGTTGATAAATTTTTGGATAATTTTCTTTTATTAATTTGTTTTTATCATCCGAATCATTTGCTGCTATTCAAGTTAATGTCGGAACTAGGTTTGCGCTAAATGAAAGGCCGTCATATCCTGAACCGATTGAGTCGTAGTCATATGATCACGAAACAGTTTCTGATCCATTTGATCCTCTTGATCTAAAATTATCAAATCTAGGATCATCTTTATTATCAGTGTAATATATTGATAATTTTAATTTTGGATGTAATTGTGAAAATGTTTCTTGAATACTTTCAAATGCTGTTTTATATCCCTTAGGTATATTTATAAATGGAAAAGCATATTTAAACTCAATATCTTGGTCTTTATATTTAGGAAATTCTTTATAAAAATTATCAATTAATTTCTTTAGTTCTTCTTTAATTTTTTCAAAACCGGCAGATTCAAGTTTTTGTGATCTCGTTCCATTCTTTTTAAATAACACTTCTTCATTTTCGCTAGGACTTATTTCTTTGCCTATTGTGCCAAAATCAATTTTTCCAGACTTATCTGCCTTTAGAGCAAATAAAGAGTTTATTCTGTCTCTGACATCATTTGGAGTTCTGAATTTTGATGATTGTTGGTCTCTACCGCCAATTGGTGAACCATCTGCAACTTTTGCTATTCATGCCGATGACTGAGAACTGGTTGCTTGCGAAGCAAACTCATCTCAATTAATTGCAGCATTTATTAAAGTTCTAAAAATTAATCCACGACCAGATATAAATTCACTTGGATCATTTAAACCCTTTGATAGCTCGTCTCTTGTTGCTCCATAAACTAATTTGGCAAAAGCATCATTGAATTCATAGAAACTATTATTTTGCCCTTGAGGAAGTGCTCTAACAAATGGTTGTGCAACGTTTCTATAAAATGGTCTATTTGTATTTACAACTTGAATGTAACGCAATCCAAATTTATTACCATCTCTCAAAATTTCATCTTGTTGTGCTTTATTTAATTGACTAAATGCAATTTGTGAAACGCTACCTTCTTTGTACTTATTAAAAATTCTGTCTGCAAATGTTTCTGCCGCAACGTTTTGATTATATATAAACACTATTTGCTCAATAGTATCAGGGCTATTCACAAATTTTTGATCATAGTAATTCTTATTTTTCTTAAGAATTAACTCCTGGCCTTTTTGAGGTGATATATAATATGCGCCATTGTATAAAGTGTTTTTTAAGCTTACTCCATATCAATAGGCTCCAACCTTATATACTATAGAATTTTTATCTAATTTTCTAATCTTATCTTCAAATTTTTTGGTTTCACCATTTTGCAAACCGTTATAGTTATATACTGGCAATTGCTCTGTTTGGTTCTTTTCATCAATATATTGCGAAGGAGCTGGTTGAAAGGTATAATCTCTCAATATTAACTTATTAAAGAACTCTGTAAATTCTGGATCATCATGATTAGAAATTTTTTCAAATGTTACAGCATCATCTAATCCTACTTTTTGTATAAATTCTTTTTCTACAGAAAACTTCTTATGATCAATACCGAAAAGACTGAATAAATAATCATTTGAATACTCCTCTTTATCAGTAAAGGCTGATGAAGAGGCATCTGATAAAACTTTGGCAGCCTCTTTATCAAGTTCCTCAGAGCCACCATTTTTATCTCTGAATGATTGGCTGACAGAAAGTGTTCTTAATCACGAGTAATAAAAATCTTTTGCATTAACTTCATATTTCGTCTTTTTACCCGTTTCGTCAACTCAAAAAACACCTTTTCGAATAATAAATTGAACTTTAGCGGCTGATTTTAATTTATTATCAAAGTTAAAACTGTTGATAGATTTTTGATTATTCGATTTTAATTCTACTGAAGCAGAAGTGTAATATTTAACTCCGTCTTTTTCACCATTAGGCTCTGTCATGATATCAGCATCATCGGAATCAAATGTTGTTATAGAACCATTTTTGTCTGTTATAACAACTGCAGAAGCCATTGCTAATGCCTTTTTTGTTCAAGTTGGAGTTGTGATATATTGAGCAGTTCCAATTATTTTACCACTTTGATCCTTTTTGACTTTGTTAGTTAAAACTGGTTCTCCGATATTTTCAATGCGAACCAAACCAGCTGAAGTTTGTTGTGTCGTTGCGACACTTACATATCCACCATATGATCTTGAAGCATCATATACAAATGCTTGTCCTGTATAAGGTGAGTTATATTCAAACACGTATTTATGAACTTTACCGCTTTGTAAGTTGTTGCTGCAGCTTGCTAAAAGCAGGGGTACTGAAGCACTAAGTAAAGGTAAAGAAGCTAATAATATTTTGTTTGCTTTTTTCATTTTAATCTCCATTTTTTATAATTCCATAAAAGTCATTAAGGTGTTATTGTATTTAAAAAATTATTATCTAGTTATATAAAATGACTTATATAAAATTACAAAATAATTATAAATTATTTTTAATCTTTTGTTAGGTTTTGCTCTTAAAGAGGCGCATTTTCTCTTGTCTTTCAATGTGACTTTTTTAATACATTTTTGATTGATTTTTATTACTTTTTTATTGAAATTATTTAAATCTTGGTTTTATTAAGAAAATACTAAAAGATACTTTTTTATTAAGAAAATTCTTATGTTTATTGAGTAATTATGTACCTCTAAAATCCATAATCTTAGGACGGTAAATAATGTTGAAATATGAAAAATCTATATTATTCTTTTTAATTTTAATCTTATTAATTATGATATTTAAATGTATAAGTTGCATTACAAATTCCTCCAAGAATAATATTTTTATTTCACGAATTCATAGAATTCATCTTAATAATACCCTTGTTGAAATTAATAATTTCAATAGCAAAAAATGCAGCTATTATAGCTGTGAACATACTAGAAATTTGATAATTTTCATTTATTTTTTTTATGTCCATCATTTTTTCCTAACATTAATTATTTTAACAACATTTAAAATTTTTTTGCAAAAAAATATAATACTTTTTAAATTTATTTATAAAAATCGACTTAGTTTTAGCAGTTTTATTAATATAAAAAATAAAATAAAAAAATAAAGCAATATTAGATATTTTTGATATAATTTTTTTAATTCAACTTGTTATGGCTAATTATTTAGCATAATGAATTGGATTAACATAGTTAATGTCTTATCCGAGCTTTTTTGCTTATTTCACTAAATAATTTAGATCAGGGTCTGCGGAGTCTGATTTTTTAAAATTGTGATAAAATTTTACTATTATGAATTCAAAGACAAAAAATATTATTTTTAACGAACATAAAGACAATATTAAATGAGACATATATTTTATGTCCTTAGCCAAATTAAGTGCATTTAGATCTAAGGACCCAACAACAAAAGTAGGGGCCTGTATTGTAAGCCCAAATAATTATGTCATTTCATTAGGTTACAATGGAATGCCAACTAGTTTTAATAACACCGAGGTTGATAATGACCTAGCCTTTCCATGGAATCGACCAAGTTGTTCTGATGATGTGCTACATTCAAAATATACATATGTTGTTCATGCTGAAGCAAATGCTATAATTAATGCTAATCTAACTAATTCTAAAATTGAACCAGGTTCAGCAATTTATGTTACACATTCGCCATGCTATAACTGTGCAAAATTAATTGTCCAATCAAAAATATCGAAAGTTTATTATGCTAGTGAATATAAACCGGAAGCAGATGATTTTAAAGCTAGCCTAAAAATATTTAGCACCTTTGGTGTTGAATTTATAAAAATAAAAAATGATTTTGATATTGATTTTAAAATAAAGAAATAATTTTTTATTTAATTTAAATTTTTAGGTCTTAAAAATAAATTTAATATCATATGTTTGATAAATATTTTTAAACTATAAAAATATTGCAATTTGACTAAGAATTAACAATTTTCTAATAAAAAATTAGAAAAAATAGCTCTATTTTAGGAATTTCATAAGAAATTGTTTTATTTTTTTCATCTACTTTAAAATCAAAATAATTTCTTATGAAATAAATAAGAAAAATTATCAAGCAGGTCTTGATAATTTTAATTATTTTGTTATAGTTTCTCCACATGATTGAGAGCTCAAAAGAGTTGCTAGATTTATAAATATCGATGAATATTTTATTAAATCAAACATAAAAAAATCAATTTAAATTTGTTTTGGTTATAAAAACCACTAAAATTTAAGTTAAAAAAAGAATAAAGTCATCATTAAATTAAAAAAATTCCCACTTTTTAGGGAAAAATTAAACAACTAAAAATATAAAAAAATTGTCTATATTTATGGCAAGCTTTTTTTGTTCCCTGAAAACTGAATATCGACTTTTTTTTATTTTAGATAACTTCTATAGAATCACTATTAAACCAATCAATTTATTAGTACTGGT